>JAKIUH010000144.1 GCA_021647685.1 Bacteroidales bacterium | reverse complement strand
TTTTAAAAAAAATACGGCAAAGAAATTCATTTCTTTGCCGTAAAGTTACAAAAAAGCATTGAAAATTAAATAATTCCCAGTTCTTTTAATTTTTCTTGGGTTGGTTTTCCATCTTTTGTCCAACCGCGTTCTTTATAATAATCACCAAGCATAGACGAAAGCCTGTTGGTATTTCCTGCACTTGGTCCTGCCGGTATTTTATCTTCCAACAATCGTTTAGGTAAAGTATCCAGGCTTGTTTCAATTCCTGCACGTAAATTAAATTCACGTTCCAAATTCCAAATACGTTCGCCTGCTTTCATCATTTCTTCAAGTGTCCAACCGAATCCTGTTGCATTGTTTAACATGGTTAAATAATCTTCGGGACTTAATGCAAACTCTGTAAAAACACAAAGTCCTGCAGAATCAACAATTGCTGTAAGTTCTTGCGAATCAATAACATGTTTTGCTTTACCTTCGTTTTGTTGCGGGTCAAGTTTTTCAGGAATACCCAGTACTTCGGGTGAAATCAAATATGCACGGGTATGATCGGCTCCTCTGTTATTGGTAGCATAAGCCAAACCTTGTCCTTGAACGGCACGCGGGTCGTAAGCCGGTATTTCTTGTTTTTTAACAGTCATTGAATATTCAGGATGTCCGTAACTTTCTGCCATCCGGTAGGAACCCATTGCCAATTTATCGCCAATACCTTGACGGTAAGCCATAAGCTTGGTATAATATATAATTGCCTCAGCACTTCCGAATTTTAGTTCGGGACCGGGTCCCAGTTCTTCTTTTTTAATAATTCCGCGCTCGTATAATTCCATAGCGGTACCTACGGTAACACCTGCCGAAATGGTATCCATACCCAGATTATTACACATAAATCCTGCACGGGTAATGGAAATTAAATCGTTTACCCCGCAATGAGGTCCGTATGCCCAGCCTGTTTCGTATTCAGGTCCTTCGCCTTCTGCACCATCAGGTAAAGTAACTTTACGTCCGCAAGCAATAGGACAGGCATAGCAGGCAACATTTTTAATCAAATAACCTTTTTCAACCAATGCCTCCCCGGACATTTCATCTACTCCTTCAAAAACCGATTCCTGAAAGTTTCGTGTTGGATAACCTCCGAGTTCATTAATTATATTGTCTAAAACTTTGGTTCCAAGTGCCGGCAAGCCTTCGCCCGTTACCCCATTTTCACGAATGGTTTTTATATTTGCTTTTACGGCTGCTTTAAATTCTTCGGGTGCGTCTAGCGGTGTTTTAAATTTACCACTGGCAACAACTACAGCTTTGAGTAATTTACTGCCCATTACAGCACCAACCCCTGTACGTCCGGCTGCACGAGTTTTTTCATTAATAATTGCTGCAAACATTACTAAATTCTCACCGGCAGGACCTATACATGCAACATTTGCTTTTTTATGTCCTGATTCTGCCACTAAAATATCGGTAGTATCTTCTGTTCCTTTTCCCCAAACATGAGATGCATCTCTTAACTCAACTGTTTGGTCATCAATAAAAAGATAAGTTGGTTTATCGGCTTTTCCTTCAAAAATTATCATATCGTATCCGGTGGCTTTAAACTTAGCACCAAAAAAACCACCTGAATTGCTCGAAGCAATACCTCCGGTTAAAGGACCTTTGGTAATTACCATATATCTACCTCCTGTTGGCGCATTGGTTAGACTTAATGGTCCGGTTGCAAAAATCAATTTATTTTCCGGTGAAAGCGGATCTACTTTTGGATCTACTTCATCAAAGAAAATTTTGGATGCCAAACCACGACCGCCAAGATATTGTTTTGCAAGTTCCTTCGGAAAATCTTCCTTTTTAATCGATTTGTCACTTAGATTTACTCTAAGAATTTTTCCCATGTATGCCATAAGTCAATTGATTTAAATGAATAATGCATACAAGTTAAACAATATAAAAATAAATGTCAATATGTAAATATTTACATATCGACTTTAAAATCAGTGTTTTAACTACAACACATTACTACTCAATAGTTTATTCGTAGCTTACAAAAATCTTATTTAGAATAATTCTAATGAAGTTTATCCGTCTAAAACAGCAGTTTTTCTATTGATATATATCAAACATGATTATTGTCATTTTTTGACAACTCGTAGCACGCTATCTTTACACAATAAAAAAAATACTTAAGCATATTTTTAACCATTTATCTTAATATATTATGAAAAAAATAATTCTTTTTGCAGTTTTACTTTTCATTCAAGAGTTTGGCTTTAACCTGATGGCACAGGAAGAAGAAAAGCCTACTGAAATATTTAAATTAGGGGTTGAAATCAGACCCAGACTTGAGTACTACAACGGGTACAAGACATTAAGACCTACAGATGCAGACTATGGCTTATCAGTGAGCCAAAGAAGTCGTTTTAATTTAGATTTTAAAAATCAAAATTTTCAAGCAAAAATTTCTTTACAAGATGTTCGTATTTGGGGAAGTCAACAACAATTAAACACGAATGAAGATTTTGCTGTATCGATTCATGAGGCTTGGGGAGAAGCATTTATCGGCAATGGGTTTTCAATGAAATTTGGACGTCAAGAAATTATTTATGATGACCACCGTATTTTTGGGAATGTAAATTGGACACAACAAGCCAGAAGCCACGATGCATTAATGTTTAAATACATCACTGATAATTTTCATGGAGAACTGACTTTTGCCTATAACCAAGATGCAGCCAAATTATCCGGCACGGATAATGTAGTTAATCCTAAAAATTACAAAGCATTTCAAAACTTATGGTTTAATTATAAACCAAGTGATCTGTTTAATGTAAGCTTTTTGTTTTTAAATAACGGGAAACAAATTGAAACAGGAGGAACAGCATACAGCCAAACAATTGGACCAAGATTAACTTTTAAATCGGATAAAATTGGCGGACATGCTACTTTTTATTATCAGGGCGGAAAAAGTAATGATACATTGATTACCGGCGAACAACGTAAAATTAATGCAATGTATTTTGCGGCAGATGTTTCGTATAATTTTCCCAAAATGTTTTCAACTGTGCTTGGTATAGAACAGCTTACCGGTAACAGTCAGTTAGAAACTTCTGATGAAACGAATGTATTTACACCATTTTACGGAACAAATCATAAGTTTAATGGTTTTATGGATTACTTTTACGTGGGAAGCGGACACGGAAATGTTGGATTAACCGATATTTACTTGCAATTAAACGCTAAATTATCCAAAGTGCAATTAGGAGCCCACACACATGCTTTTTTGGCTGCTGCCGATGTGGCTGACCCAGCTAATCCAACAATTGCTATGGATAAATATATGGGAACAGAAGTTGACCTTTTCATAAGCTTTCCTATTACAAAGGGTGTGAAATTCAAAGGCGGATATTCACAAATGTTTGCAACACAAACTATGGAAGCTGTAAAAGGAGGAGATGCTAATCAAACAAACAATTGGGCTTATGCGATGATTTTATTTAAGCCGACTTTGTTTGAACATAAAAAATAGCAAGCCTCACTTTAAGAACAAATACCCTATGGTATTTAATTTTCCGAATGCTTTGCTTATATATAATAAAAAACAAAGTTTATGACAGAATTAATAAAAAAAATAAAACCTCCGAAAAAATGGGTATTTCCTGTGCTGATTATCACAGGTTGCATTATCGGTTTGTTGGCATTTATATTATACACATCCAATGCAGTTTCTTATCTGTCGGATAAGCCCGAAACATGCATTAACTGCCATGTAATGGTGCCGCAATATGCTACTTGGCAACACAGTTCACATCGTGAAAATGCAAATTGTAACGATTGTCATGTGCCGCACAATAATGTTTTCAACAAATATTATTTTAAGGCAAAAGATGGTCTTAGGCACGCTACAATGTTTACATTACGTATGGAGCCACAGGTAATTTTTATCCATGAAGCCGGACAAAAGGTTGTACATGATAACTGTGTAAGATGTCATAGTGAACTTTTAACCGATACGAAATTAGACACGCAAACAAATTTTAAACATTACGAAAAGTCAGAAAGGGAATGTTGGGATTGCCATAGAGAAGTACCTCACGGTAGAGTTAACAGTTTAACTTCTACACCATATGCACGTACTCCGCAGGAATCTCCCAAAACCCCCGAATGGTTAAATAAAAAATCAAAAAAATAATCTATTATGAGCGAACAAAAAAGAAAACCTATTGTAAACTGGTTAATTTTAATTACAACGATTGTAGTTGTATTTTTATTAGGATTATTGGCTTCGTCCATTACCCAACGAAAAGCCGAAGCAGTTTTTGCTTATACTCCAACAGTGAAAATTAATCAGGAAGAACCAAGAAATGATGTTTGGGGTAAAAATTTTCCACGAGAGTATCAATCATATTATGAAACCGAAGATACTTCTTTCAGAAGTAAATACAACGGTAATGCAATGATTGATATGCTGGAAGTAGATCCGCGACTGGTTGTTTTATGGGCAGGATATGGATTTTCAAAAGATTATAATCAAGGACGCGGACATGTTTATGCCGTAGAAGACTTGCACAATTCATTGCGTACCGGTGGCCCTACCGGTTCTGATGACGGGCCTATGCCTTCAACCTGTTGGACATGTAAAAGCCCTGATGTTCCGAGAGTAATGAAACGTGATGGTGTTGCCGAATTTTATAAAGGGAAATGGGCGCGTTTAGGTGCTGAAGTTGTTAATCCAATAGGCTGTGCCGATTGCCATGATGCAGAAACCATGAATTTAAGAATATCAAGACCTGCATTAATTGAGGCATTTGAACGTCAAGGTAAAGATATTAATAAGGTAAGCCATCAGGAAATGCGCTCCTTGGTGTGTGCACAATGTCATGTAGAATATTATTTTGACAAAAAAAGACCCGATGCCGAAGGAGTTCCTTATTTAACTTTTCCTTGGGATAAAGGTATGAGTGCAGAGGCGATGGAAGAATATTACGATAATAAGGAGTTTAAAGATTGGACTCATAAAATCAGTAAAGCTCCTATGTTAAAAGCGCAGCATCCGGGATATGAAGTATATCTGACCGGAATACATGCTGAACGCGGGGTTTCATGTGCCGATTGTCATATGCCTTATAAATCAGAAGGTGGGGTTAAGTTTACCGATCATAAAATTCAAAGTCCTTTAAATAATGTAGCTAATTCGTGTCAGGTATGTCATCGTCAGGAAACCGAAACACTAATTAAGAATGTTTACGACAGGCAGGATAAGATAATTGAAAACAGAGATAAATTAGAAGAATTATTGGTTCGTGCACATGTGGAAGCCGGAAAATGTTGGGAACTTGGAGCTACTGAAGAACAAATGAAAGATATTTTAATGGGAATACGACATGCTCAGTGGCGCTGGGATTATGCAGCTGCCAGTCATGGAGGCTCATTCCATTCTCCGGTTGAGATTAGCAGAGTAATTGCTACTGGTATTGATATTGCACAAGAAACGCGTATTAAATTGGCTCGCTTACTTCTAAAACTTGGTTTTGAAGGAGAAGTTCCTTATCCTGATATTTCAACCAAAGAAAAAGCCCAGAAATTTATTGGCTTGCCAATGGAAAAATTAGAAGAAGAAAAAGCAAAATTCAAACAAGAAGTATTGCCATTGTGGCTAAAAGAAGCAAAAGAACGTGAAAGTAAATATAAAACGGAAACTATTCAATAATTTGTATCAATAAACCTTTTTTGGTTGTAAGAAAAAGACCTCTGTTCACAGAGGTCTTTTTTTATTTGATATAAGATATTTAGATATTAAGTTTTGCTTTCAATCCATTTGCGTGCATTAACGAAAGCTTCGATCCAAGGAGTAATGTCTTCATTTTTACGTTCTTCGGGATAAGAAGCACATTGCCACGGGAAAATAGCTCGTTCTAAATGCGGCATCATTGCCAAATGACGGCCATCTTCCGAAACCAAAGCTGCCGTATCAAAGTCTGAACCGTTTGGATTAGCCGGATATTGTGAGTAAGCATATTTCATTGGTATTTTATAAGCATCTTCTCCTTTGGGCAGATAAAATTTACCCTCGCCATGTGCCACCCAGATACCTAATCTGGAACCTGATAGTGATTTTAGCATTACCGAATCATTTTCAGGTATTTCAACATTCAAATAAGCCGATTCAAATTTGCCGCTGTCGTTGTGAAGCATTTTAGGAACATTTTGATGTTCGGGGTATAATAAATTCAGCTCTACCATTAATTGGCAGCCGTTACAAACCCCTAAACTCAAAGTATCTTTACGTGCATAAAAGTTTTTTAGAGCAGTATTTGCTTTTTCATTGTACAAAAATGCACCAGCCCAGCCTTTTGCCGAACCCAGCACATCAGAATTAGAAAATCCGCCTACAAAAACAATGAAATTTACATCTTCTAAATTTTCACGACCATTAATTAAATCGGTCATATGCACATCTTTTACATCAAAACCGGCTAAATACATTGAATAGGCCATCTCACGGTCGCCGTTTACTCCTTTTTCGCGAATAATGGCTGCCTTGATACCTGATTTAGCATCTCTGTCCGGACTGATACCGTATTGCTCAAATTTTCCACTGAAATTTTCAGGAAGTTTGAACTGCAAAGGCTGACTTTTATAATTTTTGTAACGAGCTTTTGCTAATTTATCGGTGCTTTGCTCTCTATCAAGTAAATAGGAAGTTTTAAACCACACATCACGATAATGATTCTTATCCAATTCAATAGTTTGATTAATCACTATTTTATTGTCAGGGCGCAATTCAGCTATTTTTGCAAAACCTATACCTTCTTCGTTCAATATATTTTGTGCTTTACCATTTTTGCGTACTTGAATTATCACACCCGGATTTTCACTAAACAATATCTTAATTAAATCTTTTTCGTTCAAGGCGGATAAATCAATATCTAAACCTAAATTCACACTCGGGAAACTCATTTCCAGTAAAGTAGTAATCATTCCTCCGGCAGAGATATCATGTCCTGCAATAATTAGTTCTTTTTTTATTAGCTGTTGAAGCGTATTAAATGCATCAATAAAATATTCCGTATCGTTTACTGTGGGTGTGGAAGTTCCTAATTTATTGATTGATTGTGCAAAGCTACTGCCTCCTAATTCAAAATTTTGAAAAGAGAAATCAATATACAGTAGTTCGCTATCGGGTAAGTTTTTCAAATCGGGAGTAACAATTTTACGGATATTTTCTACTTCGCCGGCAGCAGAAATAATAACTGTTCCCGGGGCATACACTACCTCGTTATTATATTTTTGGGTCATCGACAGCGAATCTTTACCTGTTGGAATGTTAATGCCTAATGCAATGGCAAAATCACTTGCTGCTTGAACGGCTTTATACAAGCGAGCATCTTCGCCTTTATTGTTGCATGGCCACATCCAGTTGGCGCTTAGTGAGATACTGCTTAGTTCATCAGACAAAGGCGCCCAAACAATATTGGTTAATGCTTCTGCTATTGATAAAACCGAACCGTTTTCGGCATTTATGAGTGCCGCTACCGGTGCATGACCAATAGAAGTTGCCAAACCTTTTTTGCCTTGATAGTCCAATGCTGTTGCACCTAAATCGCTTAAAGGTAGTTGAATATCGCCTGTTGTTTGTTGGCGAGCTACTTTACCCGTAACAGAACGATCGACTTTGTTTGTAAGCCAGTCTTTGCATGCTACAGCTTCTAATTGCAGCACATTTTCAAGATATTGTGAAAACTTTTGTATATCATATTTTAGTTCGGCGTAGTTTACATTTACTGTTTCATCGCGCATAATACGTTTGGGCGGATTGCCAAAGAAATCGAAAAGGCTTAAATCAATTGGTTTTTCACCTGTTTTGGTATTCACTACTGTGAATTTATGGTCGCCGGTAGCTTCGCCAATTACATACATGGGGCTACGTTCGCGTTTTGCTACTTTTTCAAGCAGATTAATATCTTTTTCTTTCATTACCAAACCCATTCGTTCTTGAGATTCATTTCCGATAATCTCTTTTGCCGATAAAGTAGGGTCTCCTACAGGTAATTTATCAATTTCAATCACACCGCCGGTTTCTTCTACCAGTTCTGATAAACTGTTTAAATGTCCTCCGGCACCGTGGTCGTGAATAGAAACTATTGGGTTTTTACCAGCTTCTACCATTGCACGAATGGCATTGGCAGCGCGCTTTTGCATTTCAGGATTGGAACGTTGCACGGCGTTCAGTTCGATTTGGCTCTCGTATTCGCCGGTATCTACTGATGAAACAGCACCGCCACCCATGCCGATACGGTAATTTTCTCCTCCTAATAAAACTACCTTATCTCCTTTTTCCGGGCGGTCTTTTTGGGCATCTTCCATTTTACCAAAGCCAATACCTCCGGCAAGCATAATTACTTTATCGTATCCGAAAGTTTTTTCATTTTCTTGATGTTCAAAAGTAAGTACAGAGCCGCAAATAAGCGGTTGCCCAAATTTATTGCCAAAATCACTGGCACCGTTTGATGCTTTTATCAAAAGTTCAATAGGTGTTTGATACAGCCAATTTCGTTCGGGAATTGTTTCCCATGCACGATTTTTTTCTAAACGTGAATACGGAGTCATATAAACTGCTGTACCTGCCAAAGGCAAGCTGCCTTTTCCGCCGGCTAAGCGGTCGCGAATTTCTCCTCCCGAGCCGGTAGCAGCACCATTAAAGGGTTCAACGGTGGTAGGAAAATTATGTGTTTCGGCTTTTAAGGAAAGTACGGATTTAATTTTTCGGGTTTCAAATTCAGCAGCTGTATCTTGTCGTTCGGGTGCAAACTGCTCTATTTCAGGTCCGGCAACAAAAGCTACATTATCTTTGTATGCAGATATAATTTTATTGGGATTTTCGTTTGATGTTTTACGAATCATACCGAATAATGATTCGGGCATTTCTTTACCATCAATAATAAAAGTTCCGTTAAAAATTTTATGGCGACAATGTTCGCTGTTTACTTGTGAAAAACCAAAAACCTCACTGTCCGTTAATTTCCTGCCGATTTTTTTACTTAAATCTTCAAGATATTTTATTTCATCTTCATTCAGAGCCAAACCTTCTTGTTGGTTATATGCTTTTATATCTTCGATATAAATAATGGGTTCCGGTTTTTTATCAATTGTAAAAATATCTTGGTCTAAATCATGATAGCGTACTTGAAGCATTGGGTCGAATGGAGTATCTTCACCGGCTTCAAAAAACTCTTCAATACGCATTATTCCTTGAATGCCCATATTTTGGGTGATTTCTACAGCATTGGTGCTCCAGGGCGTAATCATTTCCTTACGCGGTCCGATATAAAGACCTGCGAGTTTTTCGGATAGAATAATTTCGCCGTCGAGTAGCCATGAAAGTTTGTCGATTGTTTGTTTATCGGGCTGTTTGTCAATTTTAACAGCATAAGTTTTTCCTGAATTGTTTTTTGAAAAAATAAGCATATTGTTGCGGAATTATCTGTTTAAAAATTTGCCGCAAAGGTAAATAAAAAATGTGTGGATATTTATGAGTCCGGTTTAAAAACAAACAAAATCAAAAAAGTTTCTGTGTCAATCTGTGTAATTTCAGAACAACTGACCTGTAGGGAATTAAGAAGAGCCCAAGAAATAAATTTTACGAACTAAAGTTGGGGTGCGACTGCAAATTGAAAACTATATCAAAATAGTTAATATATACAATAAATTAACAAAGTCGCACTCCGACTAAAATAAGAAATTGTTTGTGTCCCGCACCTTTGGTGCTAAGGGTTCATTCTCAAATCCAGTTTGATATACCATTTTTGTATTGATTATCAATATTATAAAAATATATGGGCAGTTGCTCTGAATTTGTTAAAATGTTCAAATGTCCTGCCGGACGATTTGAAGTTTTTAAAACTTTTGAACGTC
>JAKIUH010000515.1 GCA_021647685.1 Bacteroidales bacterium | reverse complement strand
CAATGATATTTTATCAAAAAATATTAAAATTAAAATAACAAATGAGTGACCAAAGTGTTACAAATCAAGATAAAGCTTCCTTTTTAGATGATTTCTATGAAATGCTGACCAATGAAATTGTTATTGCATATAGAGGAACATTTGAGAAAAGCATTTTAGGAGTACTTGCTCAAAATATTGAAAGTTCTGTTCATGAAAGTACCGTTTTAAAGAAAAAATTTTTTAAACTCTTTCTTGAACTTGCGCAAAATATAGCCAGTCATTCAGTAGAAATAAGCAGTACTGCTGACGGTGAAGATTCCGGTGTAGGTTTATTAATTATTAAACACAAAGGAGCTAATTATTTATTCATTACCGGAAATTTGATAGAAAATGAACAATTTTCAGAAATAAAAAAAATAATTGATAAAATTAATAATTTAAATAGAGAGGAACTTAGAAAATTAAAACGAACACATTTTGAATTAGCAGAAAAAGGAGAAAAAAATTATCTGGGATTGATACAAATAGCATTAGTATCCGGGCATAAATTGGAAATAGCAAAACAGAAAGCAGGTAATGATCAGTTATTTTTAATAATTTCGGCAGAACTCTCGAAAGAATATTAATAAATTTTGCACTTAATGGAAAATTTAGAAGTAAAAGCAAAATCAGGCTCACATTTTAGACCAACAGTAAAACTTGATGCATCAACCGGTATCTGTGAAATAGCAGGGGAGTCATATTTAGAAGAAACCGGTCAGTTTTACGAGCCTATATATGATTGGCTGGTTGAATTTATGAAATCTAAAAAACCCATTACTTTTAATTTTAAGCTTAGTTATGTTAATACAAGCTCCTCAAAACATATTTTATTTATTTTAAGATTACTAAAACAATACGGCGAAGACGGGAATAAGGTAGAAACCAACTGGTTTATTGAAAATGGCGATATGGATACCGAAGAAGATGTTGAAGACTACATGATTATAACCGGACTAAAAATTAACATCTTTCACTTTTGACCTTAAAATCTTCTACAACAAAGCCAAAACCACGTATTATTATTTGGAGGGCTCAATTTCATATTTTTTACCTTAGTTTTCCTTTATCGTCAATTTTTGTACTCCAATCATATTTTTAATGATATTTATCAATAATTGTAAATCATTTGTAATAGTTTCGTATTTTTGCTATAAATATAATTATTAACGAAAAACCTTATATTATGATTGAAAAATTATTTTATTTAGTAGCCATAGCGGGATTATTAGGAGCTTGTCAACCAAAGCAAGAAAACACTGATAACCAAACTAATACAGCAAAAACTACAGAACAAAAGATTCAAGAAGAAGTACCTGAAATTGATATTGCAGATTTTGATGCACAGGCAAAAAACTTTGTTGGCAAAGAAGTAAAGGTAAACGGTATTGTTGACCATGTATGCAAACACGGTGGAAAAAAACTTTTATTGGTAGCCGATAGCGCTGATATACATGTAGAATCAAAGAAACGTTTTGATGATGCAATTGTTGGAAATGAAGTGGTTGTAATAGGAAAAGTAAAAGAATTCAAAGTTGATGAAGCCTATTGCTTAAAAATGGAAGAAGATAATTTAAAAAGTCATAGCGAAGGAAAATCAAACGATAAACTTTTTGAACAAAAGAAAAAACAAATTGCCGCCTACCGTGATTCAATGGAAAAAGCAGGAGTTGACCACCTTTCATTTTACTCATTAGAGTTTATCTCATTAAACGAAGCAAAAAAGAGTAAATAATTTTATAACTAAATTAAAAACATGTTTGACCGAATTAAAAGAAAAGAAAAAAAAATTTCAGTTATTGGTTTAGGTTATGTAGGATTACCCATAGCATTAGAATTTGCCAAAAAAGTTCCGGTAATAGGATTTGACATAAAGCCGGAACGTGTGGAAATGATGAAAAATAAAATTGACCCAAGCCAAGAACTAAGTTCGGATGATTTTGAAGCAGCCGAAATTGAATTTACAGCAAACCCACAAGATTTAAAAAAAGCTGATTTTCATATAGTGGCAGTACCAACACCCATTAATGAGC
>JAKIUH010000143.1 GCA_021647685.1 Bacteroidales bacterium | reverse complement strand
TGGTTCATGTACTGCAGAATTGGTTTCGCCAAACGGTTTATTATTTACCAATCACCATTGCGGATATGGTGAAATTCAGGCACACAGCTCAGTAGAGCATGATTATTTAACCAACGGTTTTTGGGCAAAATCAATGAAAGAAGAGCTGCCAAACCCGGGTAAAACGGTTACTTTTTTAGTGCGTATGGAAGATGTAAGTGATAAAGTTAATGCTGCATTAAACGATAAAATGAGCGAAGAAGAACGTGAAATGACCATTCGTAAAATTTCTCAACAAATTGAAAAAGAAGCAATTGGCGATACTCATCACGAAGCACAAGTTCGTTCATTGTTTAAAGGTAATAACTTTTATTTATTTGTTTACGAAACATTTAAAGATGTTCGTTTAGTAGGTGCACCGCCTTCTGCTATCGGTAAATTTGGTGGCGATACGGATAATTGGATGTGGCCTCGCCAAACAGGTGATTTTTCTATTTTCCGTGTTTATACAGCTCCAGATGGTAGTCCGGCTGAATATTCACCCGACAACGTGCCTTTAAAACCAAAGCATTTTTTCCCGATTTCTATTAAAGGTATCAAAAAGAAAGATTTTGCAATGACTATGGGATATCCGGGTTCTACATCGCGCTATTTAACTTCATGGGGGGTTGATGAAGTGATGAAAAATGAAAACAATATCCGTATTGAAGTACGCGGTGCGAAACAAGAAATCATTAAAAAATATATGGATACAAGTGATAAAACACGTATCCAATATTCTTCAAAATACTATCGCTCAACCAATTACTATAAATATTCGATTGGGCAAAATCAAGCATTAAAAAATTTGAATGTAATTGCTACCAAGCAAGAAATTGAAAAAAGATTAACCGATTGGATTAACGAAGGAGATAATACGCGCAAAAGTAAATATGGAAACACTTTAGACCTGATTAAAACAGCTTATGCCGACCGTAAGGATTTAAACAAATATCAAAACTACTGGTTTGAATCACTTTATTTGGGTCCCGAAGTTTTTGGTTTCGGATTACGTTTTCGCAGGCTTGAAGCCATGCTACAACAAGCCGGTGTTGATGCAGCAAAAGCTGAGGCTGAAAAACTGAAAGAAACTGTAAAAGAATATTTTAAAGATTATGACCCAAAAGTTGATAAAGATGTATTTGTTCGTTTGGTTGGAATTTATAAAGATAAAGTTGCCAAAGATTTTTATCCTACATTTTTTGAACTAATCGACAAGAATTTTGACGGAAGTATTCAAAAGTTTGCTGATGCACTTTATGAAAAATCATTTTTAACCGATGAAAATCGTGCTTTGCAATTTTTAGACAGTTTGAATGCTGAAACTTTCCAAAACGATTTGGGTTATTTAAGCTCAAAAACAGCTTTAGATGTTTATTTTAAATTAATGAATGCCAATAAACCGTATGACTATAAATTAGGAAAAGGAATGCGTGAATTTGTAGCCGGTTACATGCAAATGGAAGCCGAAAAAAATCCAAAAAAATTATTTTATCCCGATGCAAATTCAACCATCAGATTATCTTACGGTAAAGTGGGCGGATATAAAGTAAACGGTAAAAAGTATAATTATACTACTGATTTAGAAAGCCTAATGGCAAAAGAAGACCCAAATAACGAAGAGTTTATTGTACCTGAAAAGTTAAAAGAACTGTATAAAAATAAAGATTACGGCAGATACGGACACAAAGGTAAAATGACCGTATGTTTTATTACCGATAATGATATTACAGGAGGTAACTCAGGTAGCCCTGTTATTAACGGCGAAGGACAATTAATCGGTATTGCTTTTGACGGCAACTGGGAAGCTATGAGCGGCGATATTTTCTTTGATAAAAAACTGCAAAAGTGTATCAATGTGGATATTCGTTATGTGTTATTTATCATCGATAAATATGCAGGTGCAACTAACCTCATCAATGAATTAACAATTATCGAATAGATTAATCTGCAGTCATCTGATGACTAATAGTCATCTGATGACTGTAGAATATCATAAAGCATTTCTTGCATGTAAAATATATTTAGCAGTGTCCAGAGGTGAAATGCCTCTGTACTCTGTTATTTTACCATCTTCCAATGCACATTCTTGGTATGAATCGAATTTTGTTGTGATTTTCCCTTTTCCGCCGCTTATTGATGCCAATCTGATTGGATACTCCATTGAGGTAGCTGCCGGAACTTTACCCCTTAGTTCTACTTTGCCATTTTCAAATACAGGATTTCCAAAACTTGCCCTCATTTTTGTTAAATCACTTGCAATTACACCCAATAGTTTCTCAGGAGCAGTTATTCTGAAACTTAAAACAGGCTCCAGCAAGACAGTATCACAGTTTTTTAATCCGTCCATAATTCCCATAGGAGTAGCTATTGTAAAATCATGAGGGTGCGTATGTATTTCATGATCTTCACCATCTATCAGTGTAATTTTTATATCGGTAACTTCCCAGCCTTTTATACCTTGTTTTAGTGCATCGGGAAGTGCCTGTTCTATCTGATTTTGATAACGCTGTTTTATTTTATCAAAGCTTACTTCCGATTTAAAAATTACTCCCGCACCACGTTCAGCCGGTTCAATTTTAAAACGCATAATCGCCCAACAAGGTTTAGGCATCCAATACCTTACATAACCTTCACCGGGTTTTGCCGGTGTTTCTTTATAGATAATTGCCGGTTCATCAAACACAGCGTCAATATCAAAACGATTTTTTAATAATTCTTCTAATATTTCAAGATGTATTTTTCCTTTGGTGTTTATGTGTAATTCCCTTAACTCATTTATCCATTGAACATTAAGATTAGGGTCTTCATCTTCCAATTCTTGAAATGCTTTAAGAAGTTTTGGTGCATCGGCACTGTTTTTAGCACTTACTTTTACAGTAAGTAATGAAATTTCATGCACTAAATTATATTTTTCATCAAAGCTTTTTGAACCAATAAAGTCTCCTGCTTTGGCTTTTGATAAACCGGTAACAATAGCAATATCTCCGGCATCAATTTTTTCAATATCAATATATTTTTGTGTATAAACCTTTTTTATTTGAGCAATTTTTTCTTCTGTTTGTTGCGTGGCATTATAAATAAGTTCTCTTTTATTGATTGTACCGGAAAATACTCTAATATGGCAAACTTTCCCCAAACTTTTATCATGTTCTACTTTATAAATATAGGCTTTTGTTTCTTTATTATCCGGTCTTGGTGATGGCAAATAATCAGTAATTGCACCGAGTAATTCTTGTGTGCCAATTTCATTTTTAGCTGAGCCAAATATAATCGGAAAAAGTTTAGCTTGATGCACACTTTGAGTAAGTACTTTTTTTAAATCACTAAAAGAAATAATTTCTTCATCAAAAAATTTTTCAAGCAATTTTTCATCTTGTTCTGCAATTATTTCAACAAGTTCTTCATTTACAGGTTCAATATCCGTAAAGATATTTTTAATGTTTGCATTATCATTAGCTTCATTCTCCGTATTTTGTAATACAATAGTGTTTTTTGTTAAAACTTTATTGATTTCATCAATAACTTGTTCTGTATCGGCACCGGCACGATCAATTTTATTGATAAAGATAATTGTAGGAATGTTTTGTTTTTGAAGCTGTTGCCACAAGGTCTCGGTATGTGACTGTACACCTTCCACTGCCGAAATAATAAGTACCGCACCATCAATAGCATGCAAAGTACGACCTGTTTCTGATGAAAAATCAATATGTCCGGGTGTATCAATAAGGTTTATGGTAAAATTATTTTTCTTAAACGAAACACAAGCAGCACGAATAGAAATTCCTTTTTCTTTTTCAATAGCTAAAAAATCGGTCTGACTGGTACCTTTATCAACATTCCCTTTATTTCTGATATTTCCCGATGAAAAAAGTAAATTTTCGGTTACAGTAGTTTTTCCGGCATCAACATGCGCAAATAAAGCTATGTTTCTGATTGTATTCATATTTTCCATTTTTCATGGACAAAAATATGAATAATAATTAATGATATGATTGATTTTATTAAACAATAATTTACTTTTGATAAAGCACCGAGTTTTTTTACTAAACTTGTCCGGCTTGCCAGTTTACTATATAAATTTGAGAGCTGTATTTTTAGTTTTTCAAAAATAAATATGAGTTTTATTTTTATAATATATTTTAGTAATATTGCAAAAACTAACTTAAACAAATATTATTCGATAAGCCTTTTAGACCATGAACAATAAACCTTATATCTCTTTGTTAGGACAACAAGGAATAGATATTATACACCTTGAAAATATATTGTATGTATATTCACAAGAGCGAACTGTAAATTTTGTTTTACAAAATGAAAAAAATGAGCGAAAAGCCAATTATAATATTGGATTTTTGGAAAAAATATTAGAAGAAGCAACTATGTTTGTTAGGTGTCATAATCGTTACATTATTAATGTGTATTATCTGCAATGTATCAGAAAAGGACATACTTCTTTATTATTGAAAAATGGCAGTGAAATACCTATTTCCAAAACATTTCGAGAAAATTTTAAAGAAAAAGTAGAGGACTTATGTATAAAACTTCATAAATAACAGTCGTAAGTTGCTGAATATCATTCTATAAGGCAATAATTGATTAAATCGGGTAAATATTTGACAAATATATCGTCATTCATGTAAAAAAAGAGGAGTATTCATGTTTTTTTTGTTGAAAAATTTGTATATATCGTTTTTTTTTTTTGAAATTTGTGAATGATTACGTAGTCAATATATATTATTATTAATCTTTAAAATTATTAAAAATGAAAAAAATTAAAATTTTGATATTAGGCTTACTTATGCTTTTTGCATTTGGGATAACAGCTAACGAAAACCCTGTAAAAGACAATAGTAAATATGAGATAAAGGCAAGATGTGAAGTTGCTTATAAAGGATTCTATGCCAAAGGTAATTGTAAAAAAGTAATGAAAGCTTTAGCAAGATACAAAGAACTTACACAGTAAATGAAAATTGTACTTAACAGAAGTATCAATAAAATGCAAGACTGTATTTTATTGATACTTTGTTATAATAAAAAAATCTATGAAACATCCATGATTAATAATAAACACATATGAGCATGATTATTTACTTAAAAAAATGAATGAAAACCCATGATTTAAGCGGATGTTACATGGGTTCATTGAAAATAATAAAAAATAAACTCATGAAAAAAAGTATTTTATTATTGTTGATTAGTTTTTATCTCATCAATGCAAAATCACAAACTCAGGCTGAATATACTGGAATTGCTAATTATTCAATTAGACTTGCCGGCGATGTGTTCCTTTTTGATAGTGAGCTAATCTTTACAGATACTAAATCATCATTTGTGTATAAAAAATACAAAAACACAAAATGGCTTAGAGAAGCAGAGGATGAGCTTAAAGGTCAAACTATTTATACAGATAGCAACGGTTATCAAATATTTACCGATTTAATAAGTAAGAAACTTGTTGTACGCGAATTTTGTAGCGAAAAACAAGCCTTTATTTATAAAGATAAGGTAAATATTAAATGGCAACTTGAAAACGAACAAAAAGAAATTGAAGGACTGAAATGTGCAAAGGCGAGTACACATTTTAGAGGTAGAAATTACACGGCATGGTATGCATTAGAAGTACCAAGCAGTGCCGGTCCATGGAAATTTAACGGCTTGCCAGGTTTAATTGTAAAAGTAGAAGAAAGTAAAAATGAAGTATTCATTGTCCTAAAATCTTTAAAAATTGCAACACAGACCAAAATGCCCAAACTTGCTCATGGAACGGAAACTTCATTAAAAGAGTTTCTGAAAAATATGGATGCGGCATATAAAGAAGCAGTTGTAAAAAATGAAGTTGCTATATCACAGCTACAAGCAGAATTTCCTGATTTGGAAATAAATAATAATATGCCGGTAAAAAGACCTGCAACGGAACTTGAATTTGAATGAAGGCGGTTTTAAGCATTATTTTTGTCTGTTTCTTTTGGGTTTCAAAATCTCAGGAAACTAAAATCAAAAGAATTTTAACTGGAGATATTACTGCTCAGCAATCGGTAGGTTATGCGCGTGTTTATGTAAGTTTAAATAATAAAGTTTTAGGATACACCTTTGCCGATGAAAAGGGATACTTTGTTGTCGAGTATCAAACTGATAAAGATAGTGTTGTTTTAAATATATCCAGAATAGGCTTCAAAAAAAAGGTGCTTAAAATATCCACAGATATAAAATATATAAAAGCTAAATTAGATGTGTCTGATAAAACTGAATTTAAAGAAATTGTTGTTACTGCCGATAAAAAAGCTATTATTGATAGAGGCGATACAATAAAATATGCTGTCAGTGCTTTTGCGGATGGAACAGAGATAAATGCGGAGGATATTCTAGCAAAGTTACCGGGAATAACTGTTGATAAAAAATCTGGAAAAATAAAATATCAAGGAAAAGAAATAAAAAAGATTTTGTTAGATGGAGATGACCTTACGGATAATAATTATAAAGTTTTAAGTAAGAACCTTGCTGCTGAGTGGCTTGATGAAGTAGAAATTTTACAGCATTTTACGGATACAAGATTATATCATGGTATAAAAAAGTCAGAAGAAATAGCTATAAATTTACGATTAAAAGAAGATGCCAAAGCACCATTATTTGGTTCAGTAGAAGTTGGTATTGGTGGTTGGAGGAAACCTGATAAATATTTGGCAAAAGCAGAATTATTATCGTATTTGAAAAAACTTAAAATTTTTACACATGGAGAAATGAGTAATACCGGAGTTGATATTGAGGCATATAGTATGGAGTCTTATATGAGCAGCCAGTTAAAATATAAAGGCTTTTTGGGGGCTACGCCATACCTAAATGATCAACTTTATCTTCCTGATTTTTTTAAAAAAGAATTTTTCACATTCAATCAAGGGCAGTTTTTATCAAACAGCTTTATCTTTAAACCATCTAACAAAACTTCTGTTAAAAATTTAACTACACTATATCATAATGATCAAAATTTTAACTTCTCAAATTATATACGATATTTATTTCCTGATAACAGTATTTCTTCATTTTTTGAAGAACAATTCCAAAACCAAATAGAGCTTAATTTGTTTCAAGATTTAAAAATAGAACATCAAATATCCAAATCGAAAGATATAACTACTCGATTTCAAATAAAAAAGAAAAATAATAATTTAGATACGAAAAATTACTCAGATTCATTAAACGATATTAATTCATTGTCAAATACTGGAGATTTAGAATTATTTGCTTCGGTTTCTTATATTAATAAATTTGCAAATAATTGGGTGTCAACTACTAAAATTGAGGTAGGTGCAGAGAAGTTTGAAGAAAATTTTCGTTTTGACTCAATAACATCATTACAAAATATAAATGTAGGTTTGCAAAATATTGCTCAGAACTATTACAATTTGTCTCTTTCTACCGAGGTAAATGGTGTTGCGTTAAAAAGCTGGTACTTAAGTGTCTCAACGGGGATATTAAGAACAAGTTCAGATATTTTAGCATCTGTACAAGGTATTAATAATTTTGACTACTCTTTATTATATCATAAATACGTTATTAGTAGTTTAAATAGTGGGGTATTAATTGATAAAAAAATAAAATTTTTAAAGTTCTCATTAGGAGCTCGATTAAGAAATTTATTGATCGAATATAAAAGTTCGAAAAAAACAGAAACACTTATAGAACCAACTATTTCTGTTTTGATGGATAAAAAAATAGCCGATTTACTTTATTTAAAAATCAAAACCTTATATAATTTTGAATATTCTTTCATTGAGCCTTACCAACTTATTAAAGCTCCTTTGTTTACTAACTATCGAACAATCAATTCATTTCAAGCAGATGCTTTTGTTCCTTCAAAAAATAATATCTTGACTGCTTCAATTCAAGTTCGGGAAAATCGCAAAAGTAATATTACTGCCCTTGCACAATGGCTTTACCTTACATCTGAAAATATTTTAACTGACAATATTACTTATCCGCTGAATATAGAATATAACAATAGAACACAAAATGGTTCGTTTTCAGAAATTGTATCAATATATTCACTTAGCAAATATTTCAGACTGATTAAATCAAGCATAAAAATCTCTTACAACTCTGATATAATTAAGACACCACTGATTATTAACAGCTATTTTTCAACCAATTTATTGGATATATCAACTTTGAGTATTACATCCGGAACTTCTCTTTTTAAAAGAAAACTAAATTTAAGTTTGGCTTATAAATTAAATAAAGTCTCATCAACATGGAGCAGTGATGAAAATGTGTTAGATTATTCACGCTATTTTATAAAAGCCCGTATTAGTTTGTCAAAAAATATCTCATGGGCTACTGATTATAGTTTGCTTTATTTTAGCGACTTGAATTATCAAGCATCCATACTTAATTCAGTTATAAAAATAGATAAACCTAAAAAGAAATTTTCATATACCATAAAATGCAATAACATTTTAAATACAAAAGCTGTAAAAATAATTTATCTTAGACCTTCACTTTATTCAGCAACAAATTATCCTCTTCAAGAAAGGTTTATTATTGCAACACTAAGATACCGGTTTTAAAAAGATTTGTTTAGTTTCTTAAATTTTGGGCTTTTTTAACGAAGTAAATGTTTGCTTTTCCTTTTCAAATATTTCCTTGCATTCAATTAATATTTTAATTTTGAGCATTATTAAAAACTAAATCTGTTAAAAAAATGAAGAAGTATATCAGTTTAATGATGATTGTCTTTGTATTATTCAATTTTGGTGCAAAGGCAGACGAAGGCATGTGGATTATTTCACTTTTGAATAAAAACTATGCCGATATGAAAAAACAGGGTTTTAAACTTACACCCGAAGATATTTACAGCTTAAATCACGCAAGTATTAAAGATGCTATTCCTATTTTTGGATATGGTTGTACATCGGAAATTGTTTCGCCAAACGGCTTATTGTTAACCAATCATCATTGCGGATACGGTGCTATTCAATCACAAAGTAGCGTAGAACATAATTATTTAAGAGATGGCTTTTGGGCAAAATCATTTAAAGACGAACTGCCTATCCCCGGTCTTTCGGTTCGGTTTTTAGTGCGAATTGAAGATGTTACTGCACAAATTTATAAAAAATTGAATAATAAAATGACCGAAGAACAAAGGCAAGCAGTTATTGATAAAATCAATAAAAAAATTGTAGATAAAGCAATAAAAGGAACACATTACACTGCAAGTGTTCGTTCATTTTTTAATGGCAACAGTTATTATTTGGTAATTTATGAAAAATACAGTGATGTACGTTTAGTAGGCACACCACCCGAAATGATTGGTAAATTCGGCTACGATACCGATAATTGGGTTTGGCCGCGCCACACGGGTGATTTTAGTGTTTTTCGTGTTTATATGAACCCCGACGGTAAGCCGGCAGACTATTCGCCCGATAATGTACCTTTAAAACCCAAATATCATATCCCTGTATCCTTAAAAGGCGTTCAGCCGGGAGATTTTACAATGATTATCGGTTATCCCGGACGCACCAACCGTTACATGACTTCTTATGGTATTGATGAATTGATAGACATAACCAATACCAACCGTATTAAAATTCGCGGTATTCGTCAAGAAATTATGATGGCTGATATGAAAGCCGATGAAAAAGTACGTATTCAGTATTCATCAAAATTTGCCCGCTCAAGTAATTATTGGAAAAACTCAATAGGTATGAACAGAGGCTTAAAAAAATTAAATGTTCGTGCCAAAAAACAAGCTACCGAAGAACAATTCACAAAATGGTACTCGTCTGATCCCAAATTACAAGCAAAATATGGTCAGGCATTGTCTTTAATTCAAGAGGCATATAAAGGGCGTAAAGACTTTGTTAATGCTACACAATATATTTCTGAAACTATGATACGCGGCATTGAAATTTATTACTTTGCAAA
>JAKIUH010000142.1 GCA_021647685.1 Bacteroidales bacterium | reverse complement strand
ATATCCGAATGCAATTCCAATAACTAAGGCAATTACAAAACTCCATTCGTCCGAAGCATTAAATAATGGTCCCATATTTTATATTTTTTTTAACTTTTAAATTAAATCCACAGCTTTCTAAAAAACCATGCAACTAAGTAGCCTACACCAAAAATCATCCCCACAACAACAAATCCCGAGGTTGCCAAAACAGCCATTCCGTCTAAACCTGCACCACTGGTACAACCGCGCCCGAAGGCTGAGCCGATACCAAATATTGCTCCTCCGATAACTGCTGCAATTGCTCTTGTTTTAGAAGTTATTTTAGGTGAATGCTCTAATTTCAATTTTAAACGGTGGTTAATAGCACCGGATAAAAAACCTCCGATAAAAACACCTATAATCATATAAACCAAGCGATTTTTTAATGGGTCTTCACCATTTTTAACATAATGATAAAAGGCTGATTTTTCACTATTTACATGTGCAGGAATAATAATTTGCTCTACCTTTGCCACACCTCTTTTAAAAGCACCACTGGCACCTAAACCTTCTCTTGTAAGGTAAAAAGAAAAAAGAATTACCAATCCTAAAAGAACACCGGCTAAATACGGGTTCATATATTTTCTGGGTGTATTCTCTTGTATTTTAACTTCTTCCATTTTTATGTATTTTTTGCAGATTAATATAAATATCTGATAATTTGTCCGGCTTCGACCATAATAAACCGAAACATAACACCTCCCCAGAGGATTAATAAGCCGGGAATTATAACAGGAATCTTATATTTTAACAGTTCCATTGCCTCTAATATTGCCGGCAAAACCAATCCTAAAATAATAACATTTACCCAAAAAGTAACGGTAAATTCTCCTCCTAAGAAATAATGTGCAGCCTCAACTTTTACCTGCGAGCTTGCCAAAAATCCCATAAAAAGGTGGGTAATAAAAAACAACTCAATAATGATTAAAAACAAATCAATTCTACTGTATGATAATCTTTCCTCATGACTTTTTGACATAATCATTAACATAGCGGCACCTGTTGAAAAGCCGGAGGTTAGAAATAAAGGTCCTAAAATAGCAGTATTCCACAATGGGCGAGCATTAAATGCAGACAAAAGAATACCGGTATAAACTCCCAAGATAACCGATAAAACGGCCAGAACCCATGCCCAGGCATACCGGTTATTTTGTGTATATTTTTCAAATGTTTTCAACCATGGATATTTCCATTCCCAGCCATCACCGGTTTCTTCAATAAATATTCCCATCAATTTACTGATAAAACCAATTTTACAATTGTATTTCGGAAAAGCTTCTTTTAAATAGCTGAATATCCATATTAAAGAAACAAATGTTATAATCAATAAAACCCATGCTCCCCAAGACATTGGCGAATCTATTCTGATTGTGGTATATAATTGCCAAAAATATAAAGGGTGTTTTAAATCAAGTAATAAAGCTGTTAAACCTATTACTATTGCAATGAAAGCAACAATAGGTCCGTACTTAACGGTAGTCGGATATTTTTTTTCTTTACCGGTCATAACAAAATATGCGGCAAAAAACAGCAAACCGGCAGCCAAACCACCTAAAAACAAATATAAAGGTATTTGCCATTCCCAAACTTCCAAATGCGGATCAATGTATGGATTCATTCTTCCGCTTATGATTAATTCTTCGTTCATAATAATCTTTTTTTAATACTGTATTAGATTAAATAAAATATTTGTGGTTTTGTTCCTGCCTCGGGTGCCAAAACTTTTGTTTTTCGAGTAGCAATTTTTTTCGATACTTCACTATTAGGATCGTCTAAATCACCAAAATACATACAATAAGTAGGACAAACCGATACACAAGCAGGATCTTGACCGTTTTTAACACGATGATCGCAAAAAGTACATTTATCCACATATCCATCGGGGTGGAAATAACGAGCATCGTAAGGACAAGACTCAACACATGCACCACAACCAATACATTCTTCGTGTGTTACTTTAACAATTCCTCCCTCGATTACATGACTTGCTCCTGTGGGGCAAGTTCTTACGCAAGGAGTATTGTCACAATGGTTACATCTTTCCGAACGAATTTCCAGAGCCAGTTCAGGATAAGTTCCTGATACAGTTTCAGAAATCCAATCTCGTGCATAACCATGAGGAATATTATTTTCCGTTTGACATGCAACGACACAATCGCTACATCCGACACATTTATTAGTGTCTATTGCCATTCCGTATCTCATAACTTATAATTTATTTTTCCTTTAAAGGATAATTTTTAAACTTCTTGTTTTTCTTTATGTGGATTCTCCAATAAAAAGGTTACAAAATTTTCTCTCATTCCGGTAGCTCCTGTTTCCGGATCAAGTTTTACATTTGTAATCATTTCAGAATCAGAGGCTCCTCTACCGTAAGCTCTACTTAATTTTTTTCCAGTTGAACCAAATCCATGGGGCAGATATACTGCATTAGAGTTAATTCTTTCGGTTACTCTAACTTCTACCGGGAAAGTAGAAATCACTCCGTCTTGATTTTCCAACCAAATTTTTTGACCGTTTTCAATTCCCCAGTCTTTTGCTACTTTTGGATTTATCCAAACATGATTTTGCGAACGCAGTGTATTCAAATACGGATTATTAACCGTTCTTCCAAAAGTATGCATAGGTACACGACCGTATATCAAACGGTAAAAACCTTGCGGGTTTTGTTTATGTTCAGTAAACTTAGGTAATCCGGGATAGCCATCGGCGGCCAACAGATTTGAAAATAATTCTATTTTACCCGATGGGGTATTAAACTCCCATTCTGCACCATCGGGGATAAATAAATAATCTTCCTTGTCAAAATATTTAACTCCAATTTTTTTCATTTCTTCAAGCGAAGTACCTTCTTTTTTCAATTGCCAGTCAAGTACTTCTTCAATGTTTTTCCAAGGATAATATTTTTCCAAACCTAAACGAATGCCCAATTCCCGGGCAATCCACCAACCGGGTTTTGAATCACCTTTTGGCTCAACAACCGGCATCCGCAAAGCAATATGAGGTTTTCTGTGCTGTGCAGCACGTATATAATCATAACGCTCTAAATAAACCGCTTCGGGTAAAACCACATCGGCATAACCGGTTATTTCGGCAGGCATGGTATCAATAGCTACCAAAAGGTCTAAGTTTTGAATCGCTCTTTTGGTTTTTTCCATATCGGGTATCGAAACCAAAATATTGGTAGCTGCTACAAACCAACCTTTTATTTTGTATTTACTTTTGTTTTCAGGTAATGAATGATCGATAAGAACATTGGTAGCACCCAAAGGAGTTAACTTATACTTATCTTTGGTAATGGTTTTCCATGTCCATTTCGGTTCTTCAAATTCGGGATGCGGATATTTTGCCAATCTTTTTTTCTCGGGGAAATAAAAACCGCCTTTTCTTCCGTAAGAACCTAAAAGTGCATTTAAAATAGCAATTGCACGTGTTCTTTGAGTGTCGTCGCCATACCAAACAGTATGTCTTCCCGGATGGATAATTACTGCCGGAGCAGCTCCTGCCATTTCACGTGCAGTTTTACGTATTACTTCCGGTTCAATATCCGTTTTTGTATAAGCCCATTCGGGAGTAAAACTTTTTACGTGCTTTTTAAGTAAATCAAAACCGTAGGTATATTTTTCTACGTATTCTTTATCGTATAATTCTTCTTTAATAATTACGTGCATCCATGCCAGCAATAATGCCAAATCAGTAGAAGGACGAATGGGTAACCAATATTTTGATTTACTTGCAGCCGTTGAAAAACGCGGATCAACAGTTATTATAGTTGCTCCATTATCAATGGCTTGCGACATTTCTTGAACATGCCCGTTGTGCATGTTTTCACCAATGTGGTTACCAATTAATACCAAACATCTTGTATTTCTAATATCGGTAGGCTCGGGTGAGGATAGTCCTTTACCAAAGGTTGCTTTAAAACCTACCTCGCGTGGTACCAAACATTGCGCAATTGCAGGTTCTGCCATTGTATCCGATCCATATGCTTCCCAAAGATATTCAAAATGTGGTCCCGTAGTTCCGTGGAAAAACAAAGCCATACTTTCTTTGCCGTATTCTTCCTCAATTTTTTTCATTTTTTTAACAATGTAATCGAAAGCCTCGTCCCAACTTGCTTCACGAAACTTTTGACTTCCGGGCTCGCCTTCACGAATGAGCGGTTTGGTTAGCCTGTTTTCATCTTCTAACATACCTAAACCACCCGTTCCTCTCGGACAAAGACGACCATTACTGTTTTGATCATTTTCATGACCTATAAGTTTTACAATCTTACCATCGTCATTTACATAAGCCCAAGCAGCACATTTCCAAAAACATACTTCGCAATAAGTAGGAACTCTTTTTAATTTTGAATCATCAGGAACAATTTGGTCTTCGTTCAAAAAGTCTATACTCCAATTAACAAAAGGAGAAGCTCCGGCTGCAAGACCTCCTGCACCCATCGAAGCAATTTTAATAAAATCTCGCCTATTAGTTTTCATTTGTTTCTTTTAAACGATTAAATTAAGCAAATGCTATATTAATTTTGATATTGATTTTTTCACATCAATATTGTGATATATATCAATTTTAAATGTGACCAAACTTACAAAATGTTGGTATTTTGTTATATATTAAAAAACATATTATCTTATGATGTAGCTCATTACACTAAATTATTTTTATATAACATACTGTATATAAACAGATTATCTATTATTTAGAATTTTTATAAATTAAAATATATATCCTATAACATATATTTAGTTTTGGATATGATTTGTTTTAGAAGGTAAATTATACAGCAGGAGCTTGTAAAAAGCAAAAAAATAACGGATTTATTTTATAATAGTCAAATAAATTAAACTTATTCTTTTTTATCAAGATTACGCAGTTGATTTTCCGCCTTTCTGTTTTTTTCAGTTTTCACAAAATCTAAATCCGGTAAAAAAGGTTTAATATCCAGTACAGGAGTTTGGTTATAAGCATCTACACCTGAAACATACAATTTGTTTTCTTTAATTGCATCAAGTTTTATTAAAGTCATGCCTATAGGGTTTGGACGGCGAGGTGTACGTGTGGCAAACAGCCCATATTGTTTTTTGCTGCGTCTGGTAGTAACTATACTTTCCCATTCGGTTATTTTATGAAAATAAAAGAGTACATAGATGTATTCAAACTTATCTAAATCACGTAAAGCTTCCGTATATTTTTCATCCAATACAATAATTCCTTTCGATTCGGGCATTAGTCTTCCTTGCCGCGGTGCACCGGTTTCAAAAGTAAAATCGGTATAAAAAAAACCTATGGGCTTTAAATTTATCATTTCAAATCTTTTTTTAAAATGCCTGATTTTATATAAAATAAGCTGTGATTTTTCTTTTTTTTATTCCATTCATCTTCAATCCAATGCAAATGCTTCTTTAAAACCTCAACAACCTCATTAAGCTGTTCAGAGTAAATAATTACCGGAACAAAATGTTCGCTAACCATACCGATATTTCTGCCAAATTGCATGGCTACCAGTGCATTTACTTTATTGTCTTTCAGATATTGAATAATTAATTGGGCTTTTCTATACCAACCATGACCGTGCTTTTCGTCAAAAACACGAAATTGATTTTCAAGTGTCTCAACTAAAACCAATTGCTCATCTTGTTGTTCATAAATTAAATATTTTCGAGCGTCTCCAAAATGGTTATTTTTAAAATTTCCTTTTGAGTTTACTGCAAATGCCAGTCGTAGTGCCATATTTTGGATTGATTAAATTTACTATTTTTACAAATATATAATAAAGTTTTATGATTTCAGGCTCTATTTATTGTTTTGATTTTATTTGATAAAATAGTCCGCGTTCGAGCCGTACAGACATAATTTTTTCATCATTCTCCAATACCCCGATGTACTTATTAATTTCACTGGCATGCAATCCCAATATTTTCACAAGATCATCAACCACACAGGGTCTGCGTGCTATTGTTTCTAATATTGCCGACTCAATATCTTTTCTATAAGATTTAATATCTTTTCGTTTAGGGATGGAGGCAATTATTTCTGCATTAGTTAATTTCCAATATTTAAGAATGCATTTTAATTCTGAAATTGTTGCAGGACGAAGTTCTTCAATTACTCCCAGTCTGTCTAATGTATTTAATTGTACTTTGTCCGGTTTTATTTTTAAAATGGTTTCTTTAAGCAATCTTAATTCTTTTAAATCATCATTATAGCCTTGAAGTATAAAGACTTCGAGCCATATTTTACCACGATAAACTTTTCTAAAATTAATTAGACCATCAATATAATCCTTAATATCTAATTTATGATTCGGACGATTAATTTGAATAAAAGCATGATGAGAAACTGCATCTAGTGAAGGCAATACAATATCAGCATTTAATAATTCACTTCTAACTTGTTTTTGATAAAACAAGGTTCCGTTCGTTAATACGACAATCGGTATTTGAGGTTTATTCTTTTTGAGATAATCAATTATAAGCCCTATCTTAGAATTAAGAGTTGGTTCACCTGAGCCTGAAAATGTAAAATATTCAGGATCCGGATTTTGTTCAAAATAATGATTTAGTTCTTCAATAACCGCATCATAAGAAATATATTCTTTTCTGTCTAAGGTTAATTTTGTGGTTTTTCCGCATTCACAATATACACAATTTAGTGTACAAACTTTATGAGGAACTAAATCAATTCCTAAAGACATGCCCAATCTTCTTGAAGGTACCGGACCAAATAAATATTTATACATGGTTTACACCTTTATTGAAATAAGTTTTAATTATATTCTTTACGTAATTTTTCGTCAGACATAGTGGGCTTGATTAAATCTTTCCAATTAGAGCTATTCCATGTTTTTAGTTTAGTATGTGTTTCTAAATATTTTTCAGGAATAGGATGTGTTCCGACAACTACTTTCATTTGATGCTTTTTTTCAATCAATTCTTTAAACTGATTAATGTAAGGGCAAGGAGGATAACCAACAATAAATCCGGTTGCCAAATGTACAATTTCTGCACCGTTTTTTTTCATTTCTTCCGGAGCGTATTCAATATTCCCACCCGGACATCCGCCACATGTGGTATATCCAACCAACTCGATGTCTTCATTTTTAGAATAAATATCAAAAGCACCTTCTCTATTATTCAAGGCTCGAAAACATTTTCCTCCGGCGCAACTCTTGTAACGGTCGCAAATTATAATGCCGATTTTTGTTTTTTTGTTCATGTCAAATTAATTTTACTTTGTATTATATCATAAATATTTTGTGGAATTCTGATAAGTTTTCTGCTAATTTTATCAACAAAAGCAACGCTCATATCTGCTTGGTTTACTAATTCATTGTTTTGATTAAAAATTTGATAAAAGAATCTTAATCGAACACCTGAAATTTCTTTTAAATGGCTAACAACAGTAATCACTTCATCATAAAAAACGGGTTTAATAAACTTTATATTCATTTCACTTACGGGTAAAATAATATTTTGTTTTTCCAACTCATTATCACTAAAGCCTATTTTCCTAAGCAATTCTGTTCTTCCAATATGAAAATATTTAGCATAATTTCCGTGATATAAATAGCCCATTTTATCAACCTCGTCATAACGAACTCTTATTTGACATTCTGATTTAATCATATCGGTTTTTTATATTGTAAAACAATATCATTTTCTTGAACATTAATATCTCGGGCAATAACAGGGCATTTGGCTTTTAAAAGAAAAAAAATCCCTCTATCCACCCCGGATAAGCCCTCATAATTTCCTTGACCTTTACTGATAATCATATCGGCTTGATTAAAACGCTGTAAGAAATCATCAGAGCATAATTGTAAAATAGTACCCGGTGCAGTTGTTCCTGATGAGATTATTTCGGCTACTGTATTTAAACCTGAGTCAATAGCATCTTTATATGTTACATCATTAATAATGGGTATCTCGCGAACAACATAAGTAACTTTTTTACCTAATTCTTCTATCAGAATTTTATCGAAAACCGATTCACCGGCATTATCTCCTAAATACAAAATATTTTGAGCATTTTTTAGCTGATATTGAAACTCTTTATAATCTAATATTGCAAAATTCTGAACTAAAATATGTTTTACATCTTCTGAGAGACTAAACTTTTTATTCATTCCAAAATCTACAACATTTCCGGCTATTGCAATACGAATGGCGGTAAGCAAAGAGTCTTTTGATTTACTAATTTCCTTTTTCATTTCATGATATAAAGATTTAGCCTCTTTAATGCTTTGCTGCTTAATTTCTTTGTAAGGATCAATAACTCCCGTAATATCACTAATTTTTTTATATACTAAAGCACCGGATTCTGCCGGTGTATTTTCCATAGGGATATCCTTAATCATAGCACCTACTTCATCCAGCACTTTTTTTATTAAGAACTCATTATCACTAGCCATTCGTCCAGCCCTTAATGCTTGACTCATCATACATGGAAAACACTCTAAAAAAGTTTTCATGAGTTTATTTTTTTCATTTTTAAGGTTTCATGGAACATCTACTAATATCAGGGGGCGCTTATTTTGCACCTAAATAAACATGTCCTTGTATGTTTATTATTAATCATGGATGTTTCATAAAACCTTAGATTTAAAAATCTGATTTATTTAATCAGTATGTATTTACATTCCTTTCCAAGCTTCTTGTTCCATCTGTAAAAAAACATTTCTTTCTTCATCAGTCATTACGCGAATAGAATAATCAACTTCTAAACCCAATTCATTAAGAGGCTGAACAATAGAGTTTATTAACTGATCGGCTATTGGAATTTCAGGAAAAGGAAAAGCAAAAACCAAACTAACAGAATTATTTTCCAATTCAACATCTGTTACAATACCTAATTCACCTAATGAATAATTAATTGCCGGATGCTTTACATCCTTAATAGCATTGGCTACATCACTTAAAGTTATCATTTAAGATTCTTTTAGTTTATTATTTTTATATTCTTTATAAGCCCTTTCTGCAGTCATATCGCCAGCACCAATAAATATTTTAATTCCCATTTTTTCTATTACTTTGGCGGCATTCCCCCCGGATCCATTTCCTGTTATTAATATATTAGCACCGATATCAAAAAGTTTTTGTGCCGTTTTAGGTCCTGCCCCATGAGCTTCTTTATTGGACTCTTTATTATCAATAAATTTCAGCATATCTTTTTCTTCATCATATATTAAAAAATATTCTGTTCTTCCGAACCTTGGATCTATTAACGATCCCCAATCTTTACCTTTAGTTGTAAATGCAATCTTCATATTCTTTTAATTTTTAAAATAATTGATTTAACGATACCATAAATACTCAAACTATATTCTGCTGCAAAGCGTAAACCATATCAGCCTACCGGCTGATGCACAATATTATCAGAAATACACATTTTAACTTTTCATTATGGACATAGTCAGAAAATTTAAGTCTATATAATTTTTTTGATAAGTTTCCAACTGCTTCTTAAAATTTCTCCTGCATTAGTATTTTCAACTTCAACAATAGATTTTCCTTGTATCATAGCCTTTGTAAATGATTCTTCATAGGGTAAATTAGCAATATGTACAATACCTTCCTTTTGCAGGAAATCCATAATTTCTTTACTTATAGTTTTATTTATATCCCATTTATTAATGATACACCCTGCTTTTATATCAAATTTCTTAACTAAAACATATACTCTTTTTAAATCATGTAAGGCAGAAAGTGAAGGTTCAGTAACTAAAACAACAAAATCCGCTCCTGACAATGAAGAAGTAACCGGACAGCCAACACCTGGCGAACCGTCAATAAGAATATATTCTTTATTTAATTCAATGGCAATTTTTTTTGCATGATTTTTCACTAATGCAACTAATTTACCGGAATTATCAGCACCAATACCTAATTTGGCATGTACCATTTTTGTATTGGTTTTTATATTAGAAATAAA
>JAKIUH010000141.1 GCA_021647685.1 Bacteroidales bacterium | reverse complement strand
ATATTTGCATATTTTAAGATTGCGCCAAAAGTATCCGAATTAAAATATCGTTCACTATTATAGAAATAACAAATCATGTGTTCTTTTTTAAGGATAATTTTTATAATTCCCAATTTCATTGCCAAACGGCGCATTTTTACCAGAGTGATTAACTCTATACTTTGCGGAGGCAGTTCGCCAAAACGGTCTGTTAAATTTTGGGTAAATTTTTCTAATTCTTCATCATCTTTTAAATTATCGAGCTCACGATAGAGCCTGATACGCTCTGATGTGCTTGAAATATAATCATTAGGAAATAGAATTTCCATATCAGTATCTATTTGGCAATCGTGAACAAATACATCGGTAAAACTGTCGTTTTGAGCTTGATAATTGGCACTTTGTTCTGTTTCAGGAGCTTCTTCTCGAAGTTCAAAAAGAGCTTCATTCAAAATTTGCTGATAGGTTTCAAAACCAATTTCGGCAATAAAACCACTTTGTTCGCCACCCAATAAATTTCCTGCGCCGCGAATATCCAAATCCTGCATAGCAATATTAAACCCACTACCTAAATCCGAATATTCTTCAATAGCTCGTAGGCGCTTACGTGCTTCCGGTGTTAAAACAGTAAGAGGAGGTGCCAACAAATAGCAAAATGCCTTTTTATTGGAACGTCCAACACGCCCGCGTAATTGGTGTAAATCGCTTAAGCCGAAATTTTGAGCATTGTTAATTATTATTGTATTAGCATTTGGAATATCCAAGCCTGATTCGATAATTGTGGTGGCAATCAATACATCATATTCATGATTAATAAAATCAAGCATGATTTTTTCCAGTTCGTTTCCTTTCATTTGCCCGTGGGCGATCACGGTGCGTATACCCGGCAGAAGGCGTTTTAACAATACTTCAATTTCGGGTAGTTGCTGAACACGATTATTAATAAAAAAAATTTGTCCGTTGCGCCGTACTTCATTTTCAAGAGCTTCTTTAATGATTTCCTCATTAAAAGTATGTAATTCTGTAACAATTGGGTAGCGATTAGGCGGTGGCGTATTAATTATTGATAAATCACGTGCGCCTATTAAAGAAAACTGTAAAGTACGCGGTATCGGAGTAGCTGTAAGCGTAAGCGTATCTACATTTAATTTTAATTGTTTAAGCTTTTCTTTTATAGCAACCCCAAATTTTTGTTCTTCATCGATAATTAATAAACCTAAATCTTTAAAGACTATGTCTTTACTTACTATGCGATGTGTGCCAATTAATATATCAATTTCACCTTTTTTTAATTTTTCTAAAATAATTTTTTGTTGTTTAGCAGGTTTTAAACGACTGATGTATTCCACGCTGCAAGGCAAATCTTTCAGCCTTTTACTAAATGTTTGAAAATGTTGCAAAGCCAAGATAGTCGTAGGTACTAACACTGCAACTTGTTTGCCGTCGGTTACTGCTTTAAATGCAGCTCGAATTGCTACTTCTGTTTTCCCGAAACCTACATCTCCACATACCAGCCTGTCCATTGGAATATCTGATTCCATATCTGCTTTTGTTGCCTGTACTGCTTTATATTGGTCTGGCGTATCTTCGTAAATAAAGGATGCTTCAAGTGCTTCTTGCAGATAACTGTCAGGCGAAAATTGAAAACCTTTTTCAGCTCTACGTTTAGCATACAAAGCAATGAGTTCTTTGGCAATGTCTTTTACACGGCTTTTAACTTTATTTTTTGTATTTTGCCAAACTTTGGACCCTAATTTATGAATTTTGGGTGGGATACCGTCGCCCCCTTTGTATTTAGATATTTTATGGAGTGAGTGAATACTTACAAAAAGTGTATCGTTATCTTTATAGCTGATACGAATGGTCTCCTGTTGTTTCCCGTTTACTTCAATACTTTGTAATCCTGCAAATTTACCAATCCCGTAATCTACATGAATTACATAATCGCCCGGACGTAATTGATTCAGCTCTTGCAAGCTGATAGCACCCTTGGTTTCAATCATTTCTTGACTTTTCAGTCGCAAGCGATGATAGCGCTGAAAAATCTGATGGTCGGTGTAACAGCTGATTAAAATATCATGATCGATAAATCCGCGATGTAGAGTAGGGATAAGCCCTTCAAAACTAACTTTATTCGTAATATCATCCGATTGCAATATGGAATGAATTCGCTCAATCTGTTTTTCTTGATCGGAAAGTATAAAATTTTTATAGCCCAAGCTTTGGAATTTTTGCATATCGGCGGCAAGCAAATCAAAATTTTTATTAAACTCGGCTTGTCGTTGGGTTTTGAAAATAAATTGTTTTTGGGCGGCGAACAGGTTTTGATTTCCTAATTCAACAATGCTGAATTTTTTTGTTTCATCAATAAAATCACTACCCGAAATAAAATCATTGGGATTTAAGCGCACATAATCTTCATTAAACTGCTCAAAATCTTCTTTTTCAATTTTTTCTTTTAATTGATTTAATCTTTCGGCGATGTATCGGGCATCTTTTATCCAAATTACCGAATTATCCGGCAAGTGATCAAAAATCGGCTGTTTATCTTCACTTGAAGTGATTTTATTTACATCGGGATGAAGAATAATTTGTTCTACTTTTTCAATGGATAGTTGCTTTACAATGTCGAATGTGCGGATACTATCTACTTCATCTCCAAAAAAATCAATACGGTAAGGGTATTCGTTTGAGTAGGAAAAAACATCAATAATACTTCCACGTACTGAAAAATCGCCTGGAGCGTAAACAAAATCCGTTTGACGAAATCCATATTCAAACAAAAATTCTTTGATGAAAGCGGTATCTAATTTATCGCCTGTTTGTATTAAAAAACTTTGTTCTTTATGTATTTTGCTCGAAGTTTCTTTTTCGATAATGGCTTCGGGGTAACTTACTACGGCTTTAGCCAAAGAACTGTTAAGTTTTTCAATGGTTTTGTTTCGTTCAATAATATTTTCTTCGGCTTTTTTTAGGTTTTTAAGGCTGATTAAATCCCGTTTATACGACGAAGGCAAAAAATACAGTTTCGTTTGTGAAAGATTTTCCAAATCGTTGAAAAAATAGGCTGCTTCTTCTTTATCAGGGAGTAGAAAAAAATGGGTTTGCTTGCTGTTTTTCAGCAAAGATACTGCAAACAAGGCAGAGGATGAGCCGGAAAATCCTTTCAGTTGTATATTTTTCTTTCCTTCGGAAAGAAGCTGACTGATTTCTTTGTAATCAGGATGTTTTTGATAATATGTACTTAAATTGCTTAGTTTCAATTTTTAATATTTATATTATTTTTTGAAACTGCAATTTTAGCAAATAATTATGGGAATTGTTATGGATTTATGAAAATAAATTAGGTTTTCAGAATATTTATCCGAAAACCTAAATTGTTTCAAATGTCTAATCCACCGGCTCATCATATTTCAATATAAAATCTTCGGCACGTTCAACCATTTGGCGTGAACCTACATAAAAAGGTACACGTTGGTGTAAAGATTCCGGCTTAATATCCAAAATTCTGCGTCCTCTGCCATCGGTAGCTCTGCCGCCGGCTTGTTCTGCTAAAAAAGAAATAGGATTACATTCGTAGAGTAATCTTAATTTACCGTGTGGATAACTTGCTGTTGAAGGGTAAAGAAAGATACCACCTTTTAATAAATTTCGATGAAAATCAGCAACTAATGAACCAATGTAGCGTGATGAAAAGGGTCGGTCGGTTTCTTCATCCATTTCTTGACAATATTTTATATATTGTTTTACGCCTTCGGGGAATTTTATGTAATTTCCTTCATTTATAGAGTATATCTTTCCTCTTTGCGGTGTTTTTATCTGTCTGTGCGATAAGCAAAATTCACCAATCGAAGGATCTAAGGTGAAACCGTTTACGCCACGCCCTGTTGTATAAACCAACATTGTTGACGAGCCGTAAATAATATAGCCTGCGGCAACTTGTTTTGTACCTTCTTGCAAAAAATCTTCCAATTTTGCCTTATGCCCGCGTGGTGAGATACGTCTGTAAATGGCAAATATAGTACCTATTGAAACATTTACATCAATATTTGATGAACCATCTAGAGGATCCATCGTTACGATATATTTTCCGTCTTTTGCCAATTCTCCGTCAAAAGTAATGATGTCTTGATTTTCTTCCGAAGCTATTCCGCAACATTCTCCACTTGCCATCAGGGCGCTGATAAATTGTTCATCGGCAAAAACATCTAATTTTTTTTGTGCTTCTCCTTGAACATTAAGTCCGCCAACTTCACCCAATATATCCACAAGTCCGGCTTTATTTACTTCTCTGTGTACAATTTTTGCAGCTATCCCGATATGGCTTAACAAGCGTGAAAGCTCTCCTTTGGCATAAGGAAACTCCGATTGGCGTTCTATAATAAACTCATTTAAGGTTAATACTCCTTGACTATTCATTTTTAAATTTTTTTAGGTTTGATTTTATGCCGTAAAATTAGTAAAAAATGTAGGAACTTTTTAGCTTTTTTATTAGAATTGACCAACTTATGTTTATTGACATTATTTTTTACACAAAATATAATTTATTGTAGATTTGCAATCTTATTTTCTCAGACCTGAATTAATCTAATAAATTCCTTATTTTTATCTAATGAATGTTCATAATCAAAATAATAAATTAAAAGTATTCAAATTTGGAGGAGCTTCGGTTCAAGATGCCCAATCAATTATAAATTTAGCCGGTATTCTTAAAAAATACAATCATAAGCCACTGATTGTTGTTATCTCTGCCATGAACAAAACAACTCGACAACTTATTAAGCTTACCCAACTGTATTTTAAATCTACGGATTATCAAAATCAATTAAAATTAATAATCGATTTTCACCAAAATATTATCAATGAATTATTTATAGAACCTAAAAACATTAATTATGAATTTGAACAGCTTATTGAACAGTTGAACCAAAAACTCACTCAAAAGCCTTCAAGTGATTATGATTTTGAATACGACCAAATTGTTGTATATGGTGAATTATTTTCTACGAAAATAATAGCTGCCTATTTAAAACAAGAAAATATTGACAACGAATGGGTTGATATAAGAAAATTAATAAAAACCGATGCGGAATATGCAAATGCAAAACCCGATTGGCAACAAACAGCGCAACTGCTGCAAAAGCAGTTTAAATATCAAAAAAATACGGTGATTACTCAAGGATTTATTGCTTCGAATCAACAAGGGTTTAACACAAGCTTAGGTATTGAAGGTTCCGATTTTTCTGCAGCTATTATTGCCTATTCACTCAATGCACAAGAGCTTGTTGTGTGGAAAGATGTTGCCGGGTTTTACAGTTCCGACCCGAAATTATTTAAAAATGTGGTGAAATTAGATGCCGTTTCGTTTCATGAGGCTGTAGAGCTTGCATATTACGGAGCAAAAATTATCCACCCCAAAACCATTAAACCCTTACAAAATAAAAAAATACCATTACACGTTAAATCTTTTATTAATCCTGATTTATCCGGTACATTAATAAAGGAAACTACAGAAAACAATACCGGTTTGCAACCCGAGGTTCCTGTTTTTATCACCAAAAATAATCAAATATTAATTTCAATTGCTCCTCAAGACTTTTCTTTTATTGCCGAAGATAATTTAAGCGATATTTTTTCTTTAATGGCACGTTTTCGTATCAAAGTTAATTTAATGCAAAATTCAGCCATTAGTTTCTCGATTTGTGTAGATTATGAACCCGTACGTATTAAGCAATTATTATTGGAACTGAAAAATAACTATAAAGTTTTATATAATACAAACCTGACATTAATAACGATTAGACATTATAATTCAAGTATTATTGAAGAATTAACAGTCGGGCGAAAAATATTTGTTCAGCAAAAAAGTCGTAACACTGCACGTTTTGTTGTAAAATAAAAGACGAAGTCTTTGTTTTAAACTGATATGTCCTTAAATGTCTTATATGGTAAAAAAATAATTCTGAAGCAGTAGCTACTCAACCTATGAAATTATAATTATTAAATATTCATCTTTTTAGCAAAGTAAAACAAGACTAAGTTTTTATTTTATACTGATATGTCCTAATCTGTCTTATATGGTAAACAACTTATCCAAAATCCTTAATGATTTTATCCGTTAAAAAAGTTGCCAATTTAATGTTTGATTCCTGTGTCCAACCGGCGATGTGCGGGCTTAAAATTACCTGTTTGCTCTCTGTCAGATATTTAAAATCCGGATTATTGTTTGATTGTTGAATCTTTTCAAAGGAACTTTGCTCATATTCCAAAACATCAAGTGCAGCACCCAAAATTTTACCTGTTTTTAATGCATGTACCAAATCACTTGTTTTAACAACTTTACCTCTGGCAGTATTAATCAAATAAAAGGGTTTTGCAAAGCGGTTTATGAAATCACTTTTAATCAGATATTCCGTTTCATTAGTGAGCGGAACGTGCAAGCTCAAAACATCACTATAATAAAAAATATCCTTTAAATTAACTTCTTTTACCAGTTCATTCCCAAAGCCTTTTTTGTACTTATCGTAAGCAATAATATTTGCTTCAAAACCGGCAAGCCTTTGTGCAAAAGCGCTTCCCATATTTCCGTAACCGATTATTCCAATGGTTTTCCCTTTGATTTCAATGCCCCTATTTGCTTCACGCTGCCAAACCCCTTGACGTACCTCATTGTTGGCAATGCATAATTTATTAAACAATGCCAGCAACATGCCTAAAGCATGTTCTCCTACGGCATCACGATTCCCCTCCGGACTATTGTAGCATTTAATCCCTTTTTTCAGAGCATACTCCACATCAATATTCTCCATTCCGGCACCAACACGTCCTATAAATTTAAGCTTCTTTGCCTTATCTAATATTTGTTTATCCAATTTTATTCGGCTTCGGATAATAATTCCTTCATAAATATGAATCTTATTCAATATTTCTTCAATAGGTAGATTAGGTAAATAATCACATTCAAATCCCGCCTTTTCCAACCGCGCTTTTAAAATTGCTTGCGTACTATCAATAAATAAAACCTTCATTTCTCAACTCTAAGTTTTTCAACCCTTTAACTCTCAACTTCTCAACCCCTCAACCCCTCAACCCCTCAACCCTTCAACCCTTCACCTCTAAACCTCTAAACCTTTAAACTTTTCAACTATCAACCTCTCAACCATTCAACCCCTCAACCATTCAACCTTTAAACTTTTCAACTATCAACCTCTAACCCCCTTCAACTATTCAACTTCCTTATTATTCAAATACACTTTCACGCCCGCTTTGTATCCGCTTACTTCGCCTTTGCTGTTCCTGAGTTCATAAGCCAACATTATAGCATTAACACGTTTCCCCATTTGTAAATTTTTTTCATCAAAATACCATTCTTCTACAAATTGAATCTTTGCTATTTTTTTCCGGTCATTTTCTTTTTCAAATGCTTTGACTTCTTCAATACTCATTGGTTCTTCGGTAGAGTAATCATATGGTATCAATTTGCCTTGATAGATTGCATTAAAAATGATATTTACCAAAGCTTGTTGATCCAATTTACGCAAACAATAAGTTCTCCAATCATCATCAGGATTAGAATTTTTAGTAACTACACTATAAATAATAGTATCAGCAATCACTACTGCATTATCTCCGCTTAATTCCGTTTCATAATAAGTTCCTGTTCTCACAGGCGGTATTTTAAAGCCTGTACCTTGTTTATTATGCTCATCAGGCATATCATTGCAAGCAATCACTCCAAATCCAAGCAGTAAATAGATTAATAAATTCAATTTTTTCATCATCAATAAACCATTAAACTTTTAAACCATTAAACTTTTAAACTTTTAAACTTTTCAACCCCTCAACTCCAAACCTTTAAACCTTTAAACTTTTAAACCCTTCAACTCCAAACCATTAAATCTTTAAACCTTTAAACCATTAAACCTTTAAACCATTAAACTTTTAAACCCTTCAACTCCAAACCTTTAAACCCTTCAACTCTTAAACCTTTCAACTAATCGGCTATTAAACCTCAAATTCCAAAGCCTTCCCCATAACATCATCATAAAAATTACCTGCCTCATACACCAAGTTACCGTTTACAAAAGTATGCGTAACAACAGAATGAAACTTAGTTCCCTCAAAAGGCGACCAAGCACATTGATACAAAATGTTTTCTTTCTCTACAGTATATTCCTTGTTCAAATCCACCAAAACCAAATCAGCCCAATATCCTTTTCTTATAAAACCACGCTCTTTAATTCTGAATAATTGAGCCGGCTTATGACACATCTTATCCACAATCTTTTCAATACTAATCTTTCCCTCCCGATAAAATTCTAGCATTACATTCAGCGAATGCTGCACCAAAGGACCACCCGAAGGAGCTTTAAAATAAGTATTGGCTTTTTCCTCCTCCGTATGTGGTGCGTGGTCAGTGGCAATTACATCCAAGCGATCATCAAGCAGCGCTTCAAACAAAGCTTTGCGGTCATCTGCCGATTTTATGGCAGGATTCCATTTTATGCGTGTACCGTACTGTTCATAAGCACTTTCGTCAAACCATAAATGATGCACACATACCTCACCTGTAATTTTCTTTTCTTCAACAGGCAAATTATTATCCAGCAATTCTAATTCTTTGGCTGTTGATAAATGCAAAATATGCAATCGAGTATCAAATTTTTTAGCCAGCTCTACCGCCAACGACGATGATTTATAACAAGCCTCTGCCGAGCGTATTTTCGGATGATAGCTTATCGGAACATTTTCCCCAAATTTTTTGCGGTATAATTCTGTATTTTCACGTATCGTTGCTTCATCTTCACAGTGTACAGCAACCAAAGTAGGAGCTTTTGAAAAGATTTGTTCCAAACTTTCGCGCTTATCTACCAGCATGTTCCCTGTCGATGAGCCCATAAAAACCTTAATCCCGCATACCTTTTTGGGGTCAGTTTTAATAATTTCATCAATATTATCATTCGTAGCCCCCATATAAAAAGAGTAGTTCGCCAACGATTTTTCGGCTGCCAGAGTAAACTTTTCCGACAAACGCTCTTGATTAACCGTTTGCGGATTCACATTAGGCATTTCCATATACGAAGTAATTCCTCCTGCAACCGCTGCTCGGCTTTCCGAAGCAATAGTCCCTTTATGGGTCAATCCGGGTTCTCTAAAATGCACCTGATCATCAATCACGCCCGGTATCAATAATTTGCCGCCGGCATTAATTATTCTTGCATTTGTAGGAATATCCTTTTTTTCTCCTTTCCAAATATCTGATATTCTGCCGTTTTCAATCAAAATACCTCCTGGGAAATGCGCATCTTCATTTACAATTAAAGCATCTATAATATATAAGGTATCCATTTTTATAAATTTAATACACTGTAAAAATACTACTTAAATCTAAATTCTAAAACCTAAATGCTAAAATTCATTAGGGCGGCTACGGGCTTTTCGCTAATAGTCCTCAAAGCCAAGACCGCAAAACATCGACAAAAAAGTAGCTCTGTTCCGCCGCTCTTTTTTGCCGTGTTTTGCAAGGGTCTTGGCTTTTGCGGGCTATCCGCTGCAATCCCTGCCGCAAGAAACGGACGTGCTTTTATAAAAGGAGTAAGAAAACCTATACAAGAATAGAAAAGGAAAAACAAAATTTTACGAAGTAAAACCTTAAATCCGCAGATGCAAACGATACAATCTTCATTTAAATTCAAAACATTTAATCATATCCGGAACATAATTATTTCGGTTTCCTAGTTTGTAAAGTCAGGATGTGATTAAACATTACCATTTACTTAAAATTTAAACCTAAATATAATCTTTTGATAATCCGTTCCTTAACAATTTGTTTGTTTGTAACTGTTGTAAAATCAATATGTTATATCTGATTAGCTGTAATTTATTGCATTACAAATACTTAAAAAAAACTTTCATTTTTTTGCAAAAAAAAGCATCAAATCTTTGCACGGACTAAAAAAGAATTTACCTTTGCAGCCGCTTTAAGAGATA
>JAKIUH010000140.1 GCA_021647685.1 Bacteroidales bacterium | reverse complement strand
TATAAAAGATGAAAAGAATTAGAAATAGAATTTGGTATTGAGTACACATCATTTTTAAAAGAGTTTGGAACACAGGAATATCTGAACATCAACCAATTATTGTTACTGATGATTCAGGGAACTTATTGAGTTAGACCGAAAATTTTGTGTATAAACTTCCCTCCAACGAACTGGTTGTAATTTATGACGACATCACCGAAAGAAAAAAGGCGGAGATTGATTTAATTAAAACCAAAGAAAGATATCGTATTGCTACAGAAGAAACAAAAGTTGCAGTTTGGGAACGTGATTTAAAAACCGGAATTGGGCACGCAGATCCTGTTTTGTTTGATATTTTAGGATATCCTGTTCCTGATGTACTGGATAGTTTTAGCATTTGGCGTGAATATATTGAACCCGAAGACCTGCTTAAAATAACCAAAGCTAATCAAGACCTTATTGATGGAAAAATTAAAGAAATTAATTTAAAGTTTCGAGCAACCCATAAAGATGGTACAATACGGTGGTTCTTGGATAAAGGAGTCGCTTTACGCGATGAAAACGGAAAAGCGACACGCTTGATTGGTACTATATTGGATATTACCCAGCAACAGATTATTGAAGAGGAACTTATCCTCTCAAGAGAGAAAGCGGTAGAAGCAGACAATCTAAAATCTACATTTCTTGCAAATATGTCGCATGAAATTCGTACTCCTATGAATGGAATTCTGGGTTTTTCCGAATTACTCAAAAGTGATGATACCGGACCCGAAGAGCGTGCAAATTACATTGATATAATTCATCAGAGTGGTAAACAGTTGATGAATATTATTAATGATATTCTGGACATCTCAAAAATTGAAGTGGGTCAAATACAAATAAATGAAGAAAATACATCGGTAAATCATATTTTAGACGAATTAATGATTCTTTTTAATCCTGTTGCTTCGGATAAAGGTATTGAACTGCGTTTACATAAAGAGTTAAGTGAGAAAGAGAGTGTTATACGTACTGACAGTGTGCGTTTGCGGCAAATATTATCAAATTTAATTAATAATGCTATTAAATTTACAAAGAAGGGTTATGTAGAGTTTGGTTATTTATTGGTACCGGAGTGCATGGACAAAGATACGGAAATGAAAGATTGTATTCAATTTTATGTTACCGATACCGGTATTGGCATTCCTGCAAATAAACGTGAAATTATATTTGACCGTTTTCGTCAGTCTGATGAGTCGCATACCCGTAAGTTTGGTGGTACAGGTTTGGGTTTGGCTATTTCAAAAGGTTTTGTTGAACTCTTGGGAGGAACTATCTGGCATGAATCGGAAGAGGGTAAAGGCTCTACTTTTTATTTTACGATACCTTATAAAGTCGGCGACCCTGATAAAGTTCAAAAAATTGAAGAAAAATTTGCCGATCAGTATCATTGGAATAATTTAAAGGTACTTATTGTTGAGGATGATGATATTAGTTTCAGGTATATGAGTAAAGTTTTGGAAAAAACAAATATTCATGTAATACGTGCGGTTACGGGTATAGAAGCTATAGAATTGTGTAAAAAAAATCAGGATTTTGATTTAATCCTCATGGATATTCAATTACCCGGAATTAATGGTTACGAAGCCACAAGGCGAATTAGAGCCTTTGCACCGGATATCCCCATTATTGCACAAACAGCACATGCGCTTGCCGAAGATCGTAAAAAAAGCATGGATATTGGTTGTAACGATTTTATTACCAAACCAATAAAACGAAATGTATTGTTACGAAAGATGGAAAAATATTTACCAAAGAACTGACAATACTCAACTGAAATAATTTTTTCCTTGAAATGTATTCAAGGCTTTCATTTGCTTTTCAATTTTTGCTACAATTTCAAAATTTTTCAGTCCTTTCCAATGCGGTGCAATTAATAATTCACGAGGAGATTCGCTAATAAACCGTTCCACAATTATTTTGGGATTTAAATTTTCTAAGAATTTAATGACCAAATCAATATATTCATCGGCTTGAAAAAGACGGATACTGTCCGGATTTTTTTTATATTGTTTTGCTAAAACTGTTCCTTTGACAATTTGTAATTGATGAAGTTTTAATGAGTTAATGGGCAATTTAGAAATTGTTTTTGCATGCCCGATGATTTCATCATTTGTTTCGCCGGGTAAGCCTAATATCATATGTACTCCGGTTTCAATATTTCTTTCTGCTGTTTTTTTAATTGCCTCAACTGATTCTGCATGAGTATGTTGTCTGTTAATAAGTTCTAATGTTCTGTCCAGAGTCGTTTCAATTCCGTATTCTATAACCACAAAATATTTTTTTGAAAGCTCAGCAAGGTAATCCAAAATTTCATTGTTTACACAATCCGGGCGTGTTCCGATAATTAAACCAATTACTTTAGGATGAGCAAGCGCTTCTTCATAAAGTTTTTTTAACAGTTCAATACTACCGTAGGTATTTGAATAAGCTTGAAAATAGGCAAGATATTTTTGTGTTTTATATTTGGGCTCAAAAAAAGCAATTCCTTCATTCAACTGTTGTGTTATTGATTTAGAAGGTTCGCAATAAAAAGGATTAAAAGTATCGTTATTGCAATAGGTACATCCGCCCCAAGCCTTTGTCCCGTCACGATTGGGGCAAGTAAAACCAGCATCAATAGAAATTTTTTGTACTCGTTGTTCAAATTTCTTTTTAAAATAACTTGAGTAATCATTGTAAGGGCGATTTGTTCCCCATGGGTATATAGTTTCTTGTATTTTTTGCATAAAAAATGGATTTATTGTACAAAAGTACAATAAATCCATAATTTAAAAATTAATCAATAAAGAATTATAACTGAGGTCCGGCAGCAACCAATGCTTTACCTTCTTCATTATCTGTGTATTTTTCAAAGTTTTTAATAAAGCGGGCAGCCAAATCTTTAGCTTTTCTTTCCCATTCAGCCGGATCATTGTATGTATCTTTCGGGTCTAAAATTCCTGAATCAACATTCTCTAACTGAGTAGGCACTTCCAAATTAAAAATAGGAATCATTTTTGTTTCTGCTTTTTCAATCGAACCATCTAAGATACGGTCGATAATTGCACGGGTATCTTTAATGGAAATACGTTTACCGGTACCGTTCCAACCGGTGTTTACCAAATATGCTTTTGCACCGTGTTTTTCCATTTTTTTAACCAGCTCTTCACCGTATTTAGTGGGGTGTAAGGATAAAAATGCTTCACCAAAACAAGCCGAGAATGTGGGTTGCGGTTCGGTTACACCGCGTTCGGTTCCTGCCAACTTAGCAGTAAATCCTGATAAGAAATGATATTTTGTTTGCTCAGGAGTTAATTTCGATACAGGAGGTAATACGCCAAATGCATCAGCAGTTAAGAAAATTACTTTTGTTGCATGACCGCCTTTTGAAACCGGACGAACAATATTTTCAATATGATAAATTGGGTAAGAAACACGTGTATTTTGGGTTACTGAACCGTCACTGAAATCAACTTTTCCGTTTTCATCAACAGTAACATTTTCAAGCAAAGCATTTCGCTTAATGGCATTGTAGATATCCGGCTCACTTTCTTTGTCCAAGTTAATAACTTTTGCGTAGCAACCTCCTTCAAAATTAAAAATACCGTTATCGTCCCAGCCATGCTCATCATCACCAATTAAAGCACGTTTGGGGTCGGTTGATAAAGTAGTTTTTCCGGTTCCCGATAATCCGAAGAAAATAGCTACATCACCATCTTTTCCTTGATTAGCAGAACAGTGCATTGAAGCCATTCCTTTAAGCGGCAAGTAGTAATTCATCATGGCAAACATTCCTTTTTTCATTTCACCACCGTACCAAGTACCGCCAATTACTTGCATTTTTTCAGTCAAATTAAAAACGGTAAAAACCTCAGAATTCATTCCGTGTTCTTTCCATTTTTTATTTACGGTTTTTGAGCCGTTAAGTACTACAAAATCCGGTTCACCATAATTTTCCAGTTCTTCATCGGTAGGACGGATAAACATGTTTTTTACAAAATGTGCTTGCCAAGCCACTTCCATAATAAAACGAACTTTCATACGGGTATCTTCATTGGCACCCGAAAAAGTATCCATTACAAAAAGTTTTTTTCCCGATAATTGTTCAGCAACGGTTTGCTTTAAATCTTTCCAAACTTCCGGTGATAGAGGTTTATTATCATTGGGCGATTCAGGGCTTGTCCACCAAATTGTATCACGTGTGATGTCATCTTCTACAATGTATTTGTCCTTTGGGGAACGGCCTGTAAAAATTCCCGTCATTACATTAACTGCATCTAATTCAGTTAATTGACCTTTCTCATAACCTTCTAATTTGGGATCTGTTTCTAATTCAAATAATTCCTCGTACGAAGGATTGTATAAAATTTCTTTTACGTCTTTAATTCCGTATTTGCTTAAATCTAGGTTTTTGTTCATGTTTTTGTATTTTCGTTATTATTTTTGCAAAAGTAGCAGAAAATTATAAGTTGCAAAATTTTCATAAGATGATATTTAACACACCCGGTTTATTTCATTTTTGAATGTGGGTGATAATCAATAATAGTCTGCTTTAAATACTCTTTTGATAAATGAGTGTATATCTCGGTAGTTGTAATTGATTCGTGTCCCAGCATTTCCTGTACTGCACGTAAATCAGCACCTCCATCCACCAAATGAGTGGCAAATGAATGTCTGAATGTATGAGGACTGACATTTTTTTGTATGCCGGCTTCCTTTGCCAATTCTTTTACTATTAAAAATATCATATTTCGTGTGAGTTTTCTTCCTCTGCGGTTTAAAAAAAGGATATTTTCAAACTCTTTTTTTATATCCAGATGTACTCTATACGATTTTATATACCAATCAATTTCTGATTTTAGTTTATTCGATACCGGCACCAAACGCTCTTTGTTTCCTTTTCCGGTAACTTTTATAAATTCCAAATCAAAATATAAATCAGTGATTCGCAGGTTAATTAATTCAGAAACACGTAAGCCGCAACTGTAAAGAGTTTCTATGATGGCACGGTTTCTATGCCCTTCAGGTTTACTTAAATCAACAGCTGCTTCTATTTGGTCAATTTCTTCTACCGACAAAAAATCAGGAAGTTTGCTGCCAATATTAGGCATTTCCAATAATTTGCTGGGGTCGGTATCAATTTTATCGGACATTAAAAGGTATTTATAAAATGCTCTAATTCCTGAAATGATTCTTGCTTGCGAGCGAGGACTTATTTTTCGGTCGTATTTTTCTTGATAATCTGCATTTAGATAATCAATAAACTTGCTTAAAATAAACGAATCGTTATTTGAACCGTTTAAATATAATTTTTCCTTTTCCTGTCGATTTAGGTTTTCATCATCTAAAAACTTTTGTAATAGTTCTAAATCGTGCATATATGCTTCAATTGAGTTTTTGGACAGTGATTTCTCAATTTGCAAGAAGGCTTTAAAATTATCTAATTCTTTTTCAAGCATTTAGTTGGAACAATTGTTTTAATATCACTTTTACATAAATAGCTTTCTTAATAATCCTTCTTTTTTTATCGGCTAAATTTTCTAAAATATCACTTTCTACTTTTACTATTTGCTCTTCATATTGTATTTATGCAAAGATACCAAATTTACAATAATTTTTACAAGTTTTGTTTTTTGTAAGCACATTCTGATTATTTTTGTAAAAAATAATTCGATGAATATTTTAATTATCAATGGACCTAATTTGAATTTATTAGGGAGAAGAGAGCCGGATATTTACGGAAATAAAACCTTTACAGAGTATTTGGAAGATTTAAGAAAACAATTTCCTGATGAGCATATTGACTATTTTCAATCAAATTATGAAGGGGATATTATTGAGCGTTTACATAAAGCAGATGGTATTTACAACGGGATTATCTTAAATGCTGCTGCATACACCCATACCTCTGTAGCCATTGCCGATGCGATAGCCGGAATTTCTATTCCTGTAATCGAAGTCCATATTTCCAATATTTTTAAGCGTGAAAGTTTCAGACACCAATCCTTTATTGCTCCTCACTGTAAAGGCAGCATCAGTGGTTTTGGTTTGGATAGTTATCGTTTGGCACTGTTAAGCTTTATTCATTAGCTGAAAAATAATTAGATACCTATTTGTATTTTTCCTATTACCAATGATTTACGCACAATATTTTCTTCTTCAAACACCGGACGGTTTTCATATTGAAGTGTGTATTTAATTTTGTGTCCGACAATAAAATAATTTACTCCCGTATTGTGGTGATAAACTTTTTTGGGCGCACCTTCAAAATCTCTCAAAGTCACTTCATAATAAAGTTGTATCCGGTTTGATAAATGTGCGGCAGGTAGTAAATAAGCTGCTTGGATGAATACAGCATTTCCTGTACCGTACTGTAACTCGGACAGACTGTTTCTGTATAACTCCTGAACGCCAAAACTCTGGGTATATTCCGGACCATAATTACAAATATAATAGGAGGCATAAAAAGTTGCGGTACTATGATTATTAAAAGGTATCTCAGAAAAAATATCTGCTGCAAAATGTAATTTATCATATTTTGTGATACTGCTGTCTGCATTAAACGATAAAGTAGCCTGCGGGTGGTAATCAAAACCTAAACCAAGATTTAATATTTTTTTGGAGCTAATATAAGTTGCAGATTTAAAAGGTATTAGATTACTTTCTTTATCAAAAAACTGATATTCAAAATATCCTTTGTATGAAAAATGTGCGTTATGATAATTGTATATTTTGCCAATTTCAGGATGTTCGGGAACGTTATCTGCCGCAAAAGGTTTTGCAATGGCTAAACGGTAGGCAAATGCGTTTAAATTTCCCGTGAAGAAAAGGCTTAGTTGCCTTGCTGCCTGTTCTGTACTTGTCAGGTTTGGAGCTGCAATAAGCGGTACATCTGCTCCTAAGGTTCTTGCCGAGCTGGCACTTGAATAGCGCGAAACACCATTGTACATATTTAATCCTGCACCAACTATTAATTTTCCATTCCATAGCTGATAACTTGTCCAAATATCGTAAAAATAGAGTATGGTTTGTTGTGGTGTACTTGAACTTATTGAGGCAGTAGCCGGCTGTGAACTAAAAGCCGGTAAAGTAAAAAATGTAAAATTGCCCAATTTTAAATACACAGGAAAAAACATTCTACGGATTAGTACATCGGCATCGTATTTAATAACTGAATTATCTATATCGCTTATACCATTATTGTATTGCATCAAGCGCATCCATATTTGTGCAGAAACTCCCGTTTTAAGAAAGAAGTTTTTATTGTTTCCTATTGGAATGATAATTCCTTTGTTAATTGAATGATAAACCGAATCGTTAATTACTTGTGCTTTTATATTGTTGACTGATAAAAGAATTGAAAATATGATTATTAACTTTTTCACATTATTAAATTTAAATTTTTCGCAAAAGAACGCTTTTTTTTATCCGGTACAAAGTAAAAATTTCATGTTCGTTTAAAATATAAAAACCATAAACATAATTTTAAATATTACCTGTTGTTTTTCAGTGTGTTAACTATCATTTTGTGAATATGTTCTTTGGCATTGATTATCTGTGGAAATTGTTTAAATTACTGTTTGATTTTCAATAAATTTTTCATTTCCTTTGCAGGGATTTGAAATTAACGATAAAGATGAAAATAAATACACGAAGAAAACCCGATTGGTTAAAAATAAAACTCCCGCAAAAAGATGCTTATTCGGAAGTGAAGCAGTTGGTTAAAGACAATAACTTACATACGATATGCACCAGTGGTTCTTGCCCAAACCTTGGCGAATGTTGGGATGCAGGAACGGCTACTTTTATGATTCTGGGTGATATTTGCACACGCGCTTGTAAATTTTGTGCCGTAAAAACAGGTAAGCCATTGCCTGTAGATAAAAATGAACCTGTAAAATTGGCACGCTCCATAAAATCTTTAAAACTAAAACATTGTGTGATTACTTCGGTAGATAGAGATGATTTACCGGATTTCGGTGCTTCATTTTGGGCAGAAGTAGTACGGCAAATAAAAAAATACAATCCGCAAACTACTATTGAAGTTTTAATTCCTGATTTTAATGGCAAAACAGAGCTTGTACAGCAAGTAATTGATGCCAAACCGGATGTTATTTCGCATAATTTGGAAACGGTTCGCCGCTTAACTCCACAAATCCGTACAAAAGCACAATACGATACCAGCCTTAAAGTGCTGAAATATATAGCTGATGCTGGTGTACGTGCAAAATCAGGCATTATGATTGGCATAGGAGAAACTTTTGAAGAAGTTATTGAAACCATGGACGATTTGCGTGCCGTAAATTGTGCTGTAATGACCATCGGACAATATTTACAGCCTACTAAACAAAACATGGAAGTTCAAGAATATGTAAAACCGGAAGTTTTTGCCGAATATAAGCGTATAGGTTTGGAAAAAGGTTTTCGTTTTGTGGAAAGCAGTCCTTTGGTGCGTTCCTCTTATCATGCCGAAAAGCATGTATTGTAATTTAGCTCCTATTCTATTTATGGCAAGACATAATATTTTTTTATCTTTGTATAAAATATATTTTATTTATGGAAAATATTCTTGCAAAATACAAGCAGTTGGATGATCCAATTTTGCAGAAACAAGTTTTGGACTTTATTGATTATCTTCTAAAAGTTAAAAGTATTACACAGTCTCAGAATTTGGAAGAATATAAGAAAAGGCTTCTTGAAGTATCCACATGGACAGATGAGGAATTAAGCGTTTTTGATAATATTTCTAAACAGTTTAATAAATGGAAAATAGGAGAATTATAGTAGATACTTCAATTTTTATTGAATATTTAAGAAAAAAGAATAAACAAAATACTCTTCTCTATAAAATTCCTAACGATACAAAATTGTATGTGTCAACAGTAACTGTCTTTGAACTATTTGCTGGTGCTTTTAATGAAAAAAAACAAAAAGATATCGATATTATTTTATCAGGTGTTGTTATCGAAGCTTTTACATACCAAACTGCATTATTTTCAGCAAATATATACAATAACTTGCGAAAGAAAAATCGGCTCATTGAGTTTAGAGATATTTTTATTGCAGCTACTGCTTTAAGTAAAAACCTACCTGTTTTAACTATGAATAAAAAACACTTCAAAAATATAGATGGATTATTATTAATTTGACCTTTAAAAATTAAAAATGCCTGAAAACTTTCTTTTTAAAGATTTAGCTTTAATTCCCTACAAAAAAGCTTGGGATTACCAAAGCATACTATTCAACACCTTGCTCGAAGAAAAAGCTTGTGGAGAAAAAGGACAAAACCGCTTGCTTTTTTGTGAACATCCGCATGTTTTTACCATAGGTAAAAGTGGTAATTTATCCAATTTATTGATTAATGAGCAAGTTCTTTCTGAAAAAGGTATTGAATACTATCACATTGACCGTGGGGGCGATATTACTTATCACGGACCCGGGCAATTGGTTGCTTATCCCATATTTAATTTAGACAGTTTCGATATTGGTACGCGTGAATATGTTTTTCGTTTAGAAGAGTTAATTATTAAGTCAATGAGTGAGTTTGGTATCAAATGCAGCCGTTTAGAAGGGGCAGCAGGTATCTGGATAGATGCTGATGTACCCGGGAAAAGTCGCAAAATATGTGCTATTGGTGTACGTAGTAGCCGAAGGGTTACCATGCACGGTTTAGCATTGAACGTGAATACTGATTTATCTTATTTTGATTATATTAATCCATGTGGTTTTACCGATAAAGGCGTTACTTCTATGCAACAAGAATTAGGAACAAAAGTAGATTTTGAAGAGCTAAAAAATGTAGTTTTAAAGTATTTTAAAGAAGCTTTTTAATGTGGATGCTACACTTCTTTCTGTGTTAATACTAAATGGTTGCTGGTTACTGGTTGCTGGTTACTGGTTGCTGAAAACTCATTACTGAGATCTGCTTATCGGTTAACTGTTAAACGTTTTGAAGTCTTATCAGACGTTCAAAAGTTTAGCCCAACGTTCAAAAGTTT
>JAKIUH010000514.1 GCA_021647685.1 Bacteroidales bacterium | reverse complement strand
ATCTTCAAACAAATTTAGTTGCAAATTACCTCGTATTAACCCGCCAAAACGCACACCGATTAAGCGTATAAGCAAACGCCTGTTATATAATTGTCTGAATAATTCGATAACTTTCGGAATAAGAATATGATCTACCGAGGTGTACGGAATTTTTATTTGCTTGCTGTGTGTATTAAAATCCGAATATCTTATTTTTACCGAAACTACCGATGTAAATTTTTGTTGTTTTCGCAATTGATAAGCCAATTTTTCGGTCATTGCCGTTAAAATACTTTCCATTTTTCGCCAATCGGTACTGTCTTTTTCAAAAGTACGTTCCGTAGAAATAGATTTTCGTTCCGTATAAGGAATTACCGGGCGATTATCAATACCGTTTGCCCGCTTCCATATTACCGCTCCGTTTTTCCCGAAAACGTTTTGCAATAAATCAACAGGCATTTGTTGTAAAACACCTACTTTTTTTACTCCTAAATTAACCAAAATATGATAGGTTTTATTGCCAATCATTGGAATTTTACGTACCGGTAAAGGCGCCAGAAAACTTTTTTCTTTACCAAAATCAATTTTTAATTGGTTATTCGGTTTTGCTTCACCGGCAGCAACTTTTGATACCACTTTGTTTACCGACAGTCCCATTGAAATCGGCAAACCGGTTTCTTTAATAATTTTTCGTCTGATTTCACCGGCATATTTATAAATCCCGAAAAATTTATCCATGCCGGTCATATCGGCATAAAACTCATCAATGCTTGCTTTTTCCAATACCGGCACTTGTTCTTTGATAATTTCAGTAACTATTTTTGAAAATTTGCTGTAATTACTAACATCGCCGTGTATTACAACAGCTTCAGGACATAGACGACGCGCCATTTTCATTGACATGCCTGAGTGCACACCAAAACCACGCGTTTCGTAACTGCATGCCGAAACCACTCCCCTATCACTTGTACCGCCAACTAAGATAGCTTTACCATTAAGTCGGCTGTCAAGCAAACGCTCAACCGATACAAAGAATGTATCTAAATCCAAATGTAAAATGCTCCGGTTCATATTGGAATAATGTAAATTTAACAATTACGAAATCTGATTATCAAGCCCAAACGGGTTTTTAAACCTCGTCTGAGGTAAAATTTAATAAACTGTAATCAACCCAAGCATATATCCGCAAGTCATCAGATGAATAAGCTAATTTACAGCTATTTACTATATGATTTATTTCATTTTAATTTATTTATTCATCAGATGACTACCAACAAGTTAATTCGATATTTACGGATTTAAGGAACGAAACAAATCTACGTAAAAATTCCAACTTATCGTAAAAATTCCAAATATTTTTATTAACTTTGTTCATATAAAAAACATATTTTGCTATGGAAAAAGATTTACCAGTTGAACTGCAACGTTTTAAACAAATACGCGAAGAATTAAATTTTACTCAGGCTGATTTTGCAAAAATACTAGAAATATCAGGCAGTACTTCGGATATTGAACGCGGACGCACCAAACTATCCGGCAAAACGGTAATGAAATTATTAGAACAGTTCAGCATCAACCCTTTATGGTTATTTGGCAGAAGCAATAAAAAGTACTTAAACCCGGATACCGTAGATGTTTTGCCGAAAATGATTACTGTGGACGATACCGGCAATGAAAACATTCTCATGGTCAATGTAAAAGCAGCAGCCGGCTATCCCGATAATATTCGCGATGAAAAATGGTTTAATACACTTCCCGCTTTCAGTATTCCCATAGAAAAGTTTCGAAATGCTACTTTTCGCAGTTTTCAGGTAGAAGGAAACAGTATGCTGCCGGTATTTAAACCGGGCGAATGGGTTTTGGCAAAAGCAATTAGCAGCTTAGAGGAAATAAATAGCGGAACGGTATGCGTTGCTGTACTTCAGGATAGTGTTTTATTAAAAAAAGTAGAAATATCCGATAATAAAGAAGAACTAAAATTAATTTCATTTAACAAAGAATATCCCAACATTGAAATAAAAGCTACTGATTTGCTTGAATTATGGAAAGTAAGCGGCAAAATAGCATTTGATTTGGAGCAAGATGTGGA
>JAKIUH010000139.1 GCA_021647685.1 Bacteroidales bacterium | reverse complement strand
GCTTTTTCATAAGATTATTTTTTTAAAATAATTATGTCCGGTGTATTTAATTTATCAGTTATGGGTGTTTCGTAAAAATACAAACTCAATTTTTTGAGCTTTGTTTCGTAGATCAATTCAAAAAGCCGCTTTTCAGGCGGCTTTTTTACGCAACAATATTTTGTTGCAAACATAATAGTCAAACTATTCAAAATTATTTCAACTCTTTATGGCATAACCACCAATCGTAACATTCATGTTTACCTGCTTTAGCGTCTTCTAACCTTTGTTTTGCCGTAGCCGAATCAGTAGCAGGCGGAATAATCACATGATTACCAATCATTTCGCTGTTTGGCCAGTTTGCAGGAATGGCAACTTTATTCTTATCGGAAATTTGCATGGCTTCAACGGCACGTAAAATTTCATCCATATTACGACCCAGTTCTTGAGGATAATAAAAAATAATCCGAATATTGGCATCTGCGTCAACAATAAATACCGCACGTACTGTATTCGTACCTTTTCCGGGATGAATTAAACCCAGCTCTGCAGCAACTTTACCGGTATCTGCAATAATTGGAAACTCAATTTTTACACCTACATTCTCTTCAATCCATTCTTCCCATTTGATGTGTGCAAAAACCTGATCAACACTTAAACCAATTAATTCGGTATTCAGTGCTTTAAACTTATCGTAGCGCTTTTGAAATGCTACAAATTCTGTAGTACATACAGGAGTAAAATCAGCCGGATGACTGAATAAAACAAACCATCTGCCTTTATAATCACCGGGTAAATTTTTAATTCCATGCGTTGTTTGAACCGTTAGTTCAGGAAACTTATCTCCTAATAATGGCATTCCTTTTTTCTCTTCCATATCTTTTAATTTTAAGGGTTATTATTAAATTCAAGACAAAGGTATGTCAAAAAACAACATCAGTCAAATCAATAATTTTTATATAGTGATAGATTTTTTTTATATTTGCACATAAAACGAAAATTTATTAACTATTTTGCATCTCTTAAATAAGAAAATTTTATGACCTTAGTACAATTAGAATACATAGTGGCACTGAACAAATACAGGCATTTTGTTACAGCAGCAGAGAAATGTTTTGTAACACAACCTACTTTGAGTATGCAAATTCAAAAACTTGAAGATGAATTGGATGTAAAAATATTTGACCGTAGTAAACAGCCTATTGAACCTACAATTGTTGGCGAAAAAATTATTAAACAGGCAATGATTGTTTTGGAATCGGCAAATAAAATTCCTGAAATGATTCATGAAATACGGGGTAATATACAGGGTGATTTGAATATCGGAATTATCCCTACCATTGCTCCTTATTTGGTGCCTTTGTTTATTACACAAACCATTAAAGAATATCCGGGATTGCACATACAAATAGAAGAACTCCTTACCGACCAAATAGTAGAAGCATTAATTAATAATGATTTAGATATCGGAATTATTGCAACTCCATTAGGTGAACCGGGTATTCGTGAAATACCTTTATATTATGAACCTTTTGTGGTTTTTAGTTCAAAAGAACACCGTTTTTTTAAAAAGGATAAAATAAATGCTTCGGATTTAAGTATTGACGATATGTGGTTGCTTAATGAAGGACATTGTTTTAGTAGTCATGCTATTAATCTTTGCGGAGCTGATCAAATAAAAACCCAGTCTTTGGCCTTAAATTACAGAAGTGGTTCATTAGAGTCTTTAAGCAAGTTAGTTGAACAGCAGTATGGATACACCCTACTCCCATGGCTTAGTCTTTTAGATATGGATGAACGAAAAAAAGAACTGGTTCGAGAATTTAATGAACCTATCCCCAAAAGAGAAATAAGTATCATTGTAAAAGACACATTTTTGAAAGAGAAAATGGTAAATGCAATTAAGGACAAAATTTTAGCAAATATTCCTGATGAAATAAAAACATTAGGAAACGGTATGTTAGTAGATTGGAAATAAAATAATACTTGTTAATACAATAGTTCGGTAAATTTTGACTTGCCAAGGTACTTGTACTTGGCAACGTCTTAATAATAAGCAAGTTGAAAAAAATATAAGTATCTTTACTTACATCTGAATATCAACTATATGCAAAAATTTAACGAACTATTGTCATATTAGCAACATGAATATTAACTCTTAGCATCCGCTTGACAGTCTTCACATAAACCGTAAAAATACAATGAATGATAATCTACTCTAAATTTCATTAATTCAGAGGCAGTAGTTTGTATTTCATGAATACGAGGGTCACAAAATTCAATTACTTTGCCACATTCCGTACAAATTAAATGATCGTGTTGACGGCACTCGTGCGCTTTTTCAAATTGAGCAATATTTTTACCAAACTGATGCTTAATGACTAAATTACAATCTAATAAAAGTTCAATAGTATTGTATAATGTTGCCCGGCTAACCCTGTAATTTTTATTTTTCATGAAAAGATACAAACTTTCAATATCGAAATGTCCATCGCGGGTATAAATTTCATCCAAAATAGCAAAACGCTCCGGAGTTTTACGATGTCCCATTTTTTCAAGGTATTCAGTAAATATCTGTTTTACAGTTTCTTTTGTATCTGTGCAAATCATATTCAAATTAATTAATTTTGAGGATGCTTTTTCAATGACAAATAGTTTAGGGTTAAAAATACTGTTCAAAATTACAAAAAATATTTATTTGCACAACACTTATTTAGAATTATTCTAAATATTTTTTTTGAAAAACGCTTAAACTTTGTCAAAATATGCTTTTTGACAAAGTTTAAAAGCAACTTATTATTTTACGGCAATCGTTTCAATTTCAATCAATACACTCATTGGCAGTTCTTTAACAGCAAAGGCTGCTCTTGCCGGAGGGTTTTTGGAATAATATTTACCATAAACTTCGTTCATTGCTGCAAAATTACTCATATCGGATAATAAACAAGTAGATTTTACAACATCTGCATAAGAAAAACCGGCTTCTTTAAGTATTTCACCGATATTTTTCATAACTTGTTCTGTTTGTTCGGTAATTCCACCGGCAACAATTTTACCTGTTTCCGGATTTATGGGTATTTGCCCGGAAATATATAATGTATTTCCTGATAAAACTGCTTGGCTGTAAGGTCCAATTGCTCTGGGAGCATTTTTTGTACTTATAATCTTTTTCATCGTTAAGAATTTTATTTAAAGTTTTTAGACATTGTAAATATAATAAAAGAACAGAAACGCAGAAACATTATTCATACTCTTTAAATTTATAGTGTGCATCAATTTCACCATAACTTGAATTGTATTGGATAAAATCTTCAGGAGTTTTTTTAATTATCTTTTTATCAATTTTTTTAATATCCGGTGTGTACCAATAAGCCAAAATAATTCCTGATAAAAATCCAAACAAATGAGCTTCCCATGAAACGTTTGGCTGATTAGGAAAAATTCCCCAAATTAAACCGCCGTAAACAAAAACAACGAGCAATGAAATAACGCTTAATCGCCGGTTTTTACTAATTATTCCCGCAAAAAACAAAAAAGATGCTAAAGCATAAATAATACCGCTTATACCTATATGCCAAGCAAATCTACCACCTAACCACACGCCTGTTCCGGTAAGTAGCCATGCCCAGATAATTACTTTTAAAGAAAGCCGTGGATAAAAATAATTTAATGCCGACATTAAAAAGAATACAGGTAAACTGTTTGATAATAAATGTTTTATACTACCATGAATAAATGGAGCGGTAATTATACCAAAAAGGCTGCCGGTTTGCCGCGGAAAGATACCCAAATTTGTAAAACGGATATCAAAAACAAGTTCAATAAATTTTAATGCCCATAGAACAAACAATAAAAGCAAAGGGTAGTACCAAAAAGTTTGTTTTTTATTAGGCATGATTTATTTTTTTTTACATGAAACATCCATGATTAATAATAAACACACATTGGATTTTCCATCTTTCTAAACGTTTTGAAGTCCATTGGATATTCGAAAATTTAAAAAACGTTAAATCGTTTGCAAAGGCAAAACTAAGGATAATTACTTATCCACCAAAAAATTGCCGGCAATTATCAAAAAAAGCTGCTTTTATTAAATTATATTTATATCTTTATCTAAATCAAAACATTATAATTATGAATAGAAAAACTTTCCTTATTTGTACATAAAAGGTTCAAAACCTGAAATCAGTTATGCTGTAAAATTACCTTATATTTATGAATTTAGCAGCAACAGATACAGTGGTGATAAAGCAGCAGGACAGTTTAAAGTGTTTGCAGCTTGTTCGGGAGCAAGCAGTCCGCGTCCCATGAGTTTAAAAAGAAATAATCGAGGTATATGGAAACTTACCAATTGGAGCAGTGTTTTGGTAGGCATTGCCAAACCACCAATTGATGATGATTTGTAAATTAATCATAAGTTCGGGCTATAAATTACATGTTTAGACCGAACTTATTTTATATTAGAAATTAATATAAGACAGACATTTTTACTGAACAACACACTTACCATAAAATATTTTCCGATTGATTGATGATCCTATTTTAAATAATCTTTAAAAACTTTTCTGAATTTTTCAACTTTAGGTTGAATCACATAGCGGCAATATCCCTGATTTGGATTATTGTTAAAATAATCTTGATGATAATCTTCGGCTTTATAAAATTTGTCGAACTTTGATACTTCTGTTACGATTGGGTCAGGGTACGCTTTTTCTTCATTTAACTGTTTAATAATGCGCTCCGCAATTTCTTTTTGCTTGGGTGAAGTATAAAAGATAACTGAACGGTATTGAGTTCCTTGGTCGGCACCTTGCTTGTTTAAGGAAGTTGGATCATGTGTTTTAAAAAAAACAGAGAGTAAAAATTCAAAGCTGATTTCATCGGGATTAAATTCTATTCGTGTAACTTCGGCATGTCCTGTGGTACCCGTGCAAACTTCAGCATAAGTGGGGTTTTTTAGCGTCCCGCCGGAATAACCGGATTCTACTTTATAAACACCTTTTAAGTCTTGAAAAACTGCTTCAACGCACCAAAAACACCCTGCACCGAAAATTGCAATTTCTTGATTATTACTTTTTTGATTATTCATTTTATTTTTTACTTTATGATTTAATTTAATTTGCTTGTTATCTTTATTTTGAGCAGAGTTTTGTGTATCAACACAAGAAAAAGACAGCAAAGCAAAAGTAAAAATGTATAAAAAGCCAATTTGCTTCATAAACCAAAACTTTATTTGAGCTTCAAAATTATATAAAAGAAAGCAAGAATAAAAGATAAAAAACTCTTTATTTTAAAAATTAAGAATTTTTAACAAATATACATATCTTGAAAGTGCATAAAGTTTATTATGTTTGTACTGTATATTAACCATAAAAATTATTGACTTGAAAATATCATATTTTATTATCTCCGTTTTATTTTTTTGTAGTTTAGCATCTGTAAAAGCACAGAATCATGCAGGTAATGATAGCACTATTTATCATTTTAAAGGAAAGGTTGTAAATGATGAAGGCAATGCTATATCATTTGCCCATATTATAGATTTAAGGCGCGGACATGCTACCATTAGTGATACATCAGGACGGTTTCATTTACCGGTAATGCGAAATGATTCTATCCGCATATCGGCAATTGGTTATCAAGTTAAATATGTATCGTTACGACGGTATATTCCTGTAAAAGATAGTATTAAATTAACGGTTGTAATGAAGAAAAAGATTTATGATGTTGCAACGGTAGATATTTACCAAATACGATGGCAAGTATTTAAAGCTGAGTTTATGGAAACAGAAGTTGAAGAAGATAAAATTGCTGAAAATATTAAAATTTGGATGAACAGCTTGTTTCCCGAAGGTGAGCTACGCATGTTGTATCAAAGTGGAAAAGTGGGCTTTACTATTCCATACACATCAAAAGATGAAAAACAGCGCAAAAAAGTAAAAGCAATGGAGCGTAGGTTTAATATAATACAACCTAAATTTAATGATAAATTAATAACCGAGCTTACCGGTCTTAAGGGAGAAGACATTAAAGATTTTATTGATTATTGTAACTTTCAAGAAGGATTTTTACTTTATGCTACGGAATATGAAATTGCAGAAGCCATTCAAAATAAGTGGAATCAATATAAAAAGGTAATGGAATTTCGTAGGGAATTTAATAACAGAAATAAATAAAAACCTATAAAATAGTATAAGATGTTTATTTCAGCTCTAATCACATTATTCATAGTATTTATTTGGTTATTGCCATTTTTTATAATTATTTTCTCAAAAAAAACTACAGGAAGTGAAAAATTAGCATGGATATTAGCAGTTATTTTTATATCTTGGTTTGCTTGGATATTCTATATTTTATTGGCACCCGTTAAAAAAAAGAATTAAAATTCCTGTTGATGAAAATTGTTTTCCACTGTTTTTGTATCACAGTTATATTTTTGTTTATATCCTTGCATAATAGTAAGGCTCAACTACCCATTGCATTTTCAGAAATTAAAAGCTATGTGGTATATAAAACACCTTCCAATTTGTGTATCGATGGAAAGATTAACGAAGCTGCTTGGCAAAAAGCAAAATGGACGGATCGTTTTGTGGATATAGAAGGTACACAAAAACCTTTACCTGCATATACAAGCCGTGTAAAAATGCTATGGGATAATCAATTCTTGTATTTTGCTGCTTATCTTGAAGAACCGCATATTTGGGCAAGCCTAACAGAGCGTGAGTCGGTAATATTTTATGATAATGACTTTGAAATTTTCATCGACCCGGATCGCGACACTCATAACTACATGGAGTTTGAAATTAATGCTTTGGGTACAGAATGGGATTTATTTTTATGTAAACCCTACCGCGATGCCTGTTCAGCTGACAATTCTTGGAACTTTGAAGGAATAAAATCAAAAGTACATATTTACGGTACACTGAACAATCCCAACGATACAGACTCTTGCTGGACTATTGAAATTGCAATTCCTTGGAAATCAATGATTGAATTTTCTGTTACAAAAAAAATTCCAGTAGATAAAGAGCAATGGCGAATTAATTTTTCACGTGTTGAATGGGATTTTGATGTAATTAACGGAGTTTACATTCGCAAACGCAATAAAACAGGTGAGGTTTTACCGGAACATAACTGGGTATGGTCTCCGCAAGGAGTAATTGCCATGCATCAGCCGGAAACATGGGGATTTATACAGTTTTCGGATAGTATTGCCGCGGGCAATTTTGTGGAACCTTTTATTCATCAGCCCGAAGAAGATATTAAATGGATATTACGTCAGGTTTATTATTTGCAAAAAAAATATTATCGTAAAAATGGATATTTTGCTGATAATTTAGCTGATTTACAACAAAACATAAAAATATTTAATCCTCAAAATAAACAAATAATCATTTAATATCATGCACATATAAAAATTAAATATAGACACATTTTAATACTTGCAAGAATGCTTGTTTTTCGCTTATTATCTCGTTTCGTAATAGAAACATATAATAAGTAACAGGAGTTTTACAATGAAAAAAATAATCGCAGGTTTAGCTTTATTAAGTGCCTCATCAGTAGCAATGGCAGAAGCCCCCGGTGGTCCAAACTGTGGATGGGGAAACTTGTTATTTGAAGGCCAGTCTGGTCTTGGTTCACACATTATTGCATCGATCACAAATGGCACATCCGGTAACAACACCTTCGGCATGACCACAGGCACTAACGGCTGTTCAACTTCAGGCACCCTGACTTACGGCGGCAAATCAATGGTTAGCTCAATCATGGGCGAATTTTCAGAAGACGTTGCAGCCGGTGAAGGCGATGCAATGGATACTGTTGCTATCATCTACGGTGTAGAGAAGCAGGATCGCGCGACTTTTGCTAAAGTTATGCACGAAAACTTTGCTGTTATCTTCCCTGACGAAAACGTCACAGCGGATGAAATGATGGCTTCTATCGAAGAACTAATGAAAGCTGATAACACTTTATCCAAGTACATCGCTTAATAAGTTTTAACGTCAAAAGAGCCCTGCTTTCCAGGTTTCCTGGTTACAGGGCTTTTTTATGTCTAATCCCCCGTTACACTCTCTATGTTTCACCGCTTCCGGACATCGCTGATCCACAAAATATTTAACCACCTTGTCTATGCACTATTATTACTGCCGATAACTGTACTCGCTAGTAGTAATCTGCCTAGCAATGCCCGGGATAAAATAATTCAACAAGCCATCGATGATGCCTTATGGCAAAAAGTCGAATGGTTGAACCTGCTGCATTACAATAAAGAGTATGGAAGTTATGTAAGCCAGGTCGATGACAAACGTTTTTTTTATGCCGAAGACGGTTCCACAAATCCGCAGGCAGAGTTAATCGAAACGATAAAAAACCTGTTCCAAAAAACAGACAACCCCAACCAGCAAACACAATGCCGCTTTGTTGCCCGTAGCCGATGGCTGTCAGAACAACTCGACATCAAACAGGATCACCTGCCGAAAGTTCACTGCGACGAATACCTTGAATGGCGGAAACTGACACAGGCTGATAGCGTTACCATGATCTTCCCCGCCTATCACCTGAACAGTCCTTCATCCATGTTTGGTCACACCCTGTTACGGCTGGACAATGCCAGCAGCTCAAAGTCAGAATGGCTTTCTTTTGCAGTCAACTTTGGCGCTGACATAAACAATGATGACAACTCATTAATCTACGCCTACCGTGGTTTAGCCGGCGGTTACCCCGGCATCTTCATCACCGAACCGTATTTCAAAAAAATTCAGGAATACAACCGCATCGAACACCGCGACATCTGGGAATACAAATTAAACCTGAGCCCGGAAGAAACCCAGACCATGATCGATCATCTATGGGAGCTAAAAACCATCAATTTTGATTATTACTTTTTTGATGAGAATTGCTCTTACCGCTTGCTCGAGCTGCTGGAAGTCGCACGCCCCGATGTTGAACTAACTGATGAATTCATTCTTACCGCGATACCTGTCGACACTGTTCGTGCTATCAAGAATGCGAAGCTGATAAAATCGGTCAGTTACCGGCCTGCTCGCGCCAGCAGAATTCAATATACGCTGACAACAATGGACCAGCAACAACGCACGCTCGTACTGAAGCTTGCCGAAGATATCAACATTCTACAATCAGATGACTTTGCCAGCTTGCCCACCAAAGAACAAAAACAAATCGTCGATCTCGCTTATAAATATCTGCGCTATCAAAAAACCAAACAGGCCAGAGACCCGGCTTCCGCAAAACGGAGTCACCGGTTGTTACAGAAACTGAACGACTATCCAGTAGAGATCGATATCAGCAACACCATGCCCGTACCATCAGCACCGGAAGAAGGCCATAAAAGTAAACGGGCAACACTGGCACTGGGGCAGCGCCTTAACAACAACTACGCTGAACTCGGTTTCAAAATGGCGTTCCACGACCTGGAAGACAACAAAGAAGGTTTTTTACAGGGCGCACAGATAAACATCGGTAGCATAAAAATACGCGCTGAAGACAATGTCGGCTTACGTCTGTACCAACTGGATTTTGTTGACATCTTCTCACTCACACCAAGAGATGATTTTTTCAATCCGCTTTCGTGGAAAATAAATACCGGCTTCGAGAGACAGCTGACGAAAGACAAGGACCAGCTGGTCTACCAGTTAAGCGGCGGCGCTGGCGGCACCTGGCAAATAATCAAAAACCATCAGTTCTATGCACTGGCGACCGGCCGTCTTGAAATAAACAAACAACTGAAGAATTTTTTCGAACCTGCAATCGGTTTTAACACCGGCTTCCTGTCTCACTTCAAAAACACCACCGCGCACCTCGAATTTAGCGGTGAACAACTTCAGGAAAACATATACCGCCTGCGCGTTCAGTACACACAGAACTATTCCATATCCACCAATCATTCCATAAAACTCTTTGCCAAACATCAATGGCAGGACAACGGCATCGAATTTTCTGATATAAACCTCAACTACCAGTATTATTTCTAAACTGAATATTCATCAATAGCACTGGAAAGTATTATAAAATAAGCCGATG
>JAKIUH010000138.1 GCA_021647685.1 Bacteroidales bacterium | reverse complement strand
CCTGTTGAGATTGAAGTAAGTAATATGAAAGAACTTCATCAAGTATTGAAAACCGGCTTTGTAAACCGTATTATGCTTGATAACTTTACACCCGAAGATACGCGTAAAGCCGTTGAATTGATTGCCGGAAAATTTGAAACAGAGTCATCAGGAGGTATTACACTTGATACAATTCGCTCTTATGCAGAATGCGGAGTGGATTATGTTTCAGTTGGAGAACTAACTCACCAAATACGTAGTATTGATTTAAGCTTAAAGGCTTTTTAAACTTTTGAAGCCCTATTGGGTTTCATAAGCTTTAAAATACACAAGCCGTAAAAATAAAATCTGCATTTATCTAATCTGCAAAAATATCTATTGAATTTCTTAAGAACTTTAAGAGATCTAAGAAACAAATTGGTCATGCTTTCCTTTTTTTCCTGTAAAAAAATGTAATTTTATGCAGCTATATAAAAATTCTTACGTCATTAGATTAGAAGAATAAGTTGGAAGATTATAAAAATATTCACATACAATTAATTAAAGCCTGTAAAAAAGGAGACAGGAAAGCACAAACCAAGCTGTATTCTTTGTATGCAAAAGCTATGTTTAATACTGCCTATAGGATATTAAATGATGTACATGAAGCAGAAGATGCTATGCAAGACGCTTTTATTAAAGCATTTAATAAATTAGCAACTTATTCGGAAGCGGTTAGTTTTGGAGCTTGGTTGAAAAAAATTGTTATCAATACATCTTTAGATGTATTGCGCAAGCAAAAAGAAATTTTTGAAAATATTGAGCACCATGAACATTTACAGGATGACGAACAGGAAGTTGATGAACGGGAAATTGCTTTTGAAGCATTAAAAGTTAGAAATGCAATTTTGCAATTGCCTGCAGGATACCGTGTCATTTTATCACTTTACCTTTTAGAAGGATATGATCATGAAGAGATTTCAGAAATTCTTAGCATAAAAGCATCAACATCACGTTCTCAATTAGTAAGAGCTAAAAAAAAACTCTTAAATATCATACAAAAGGATAAAAACTTTTCAGAACATTAAGAATGAAAAATTTAGAAGATTTCATAAAAAATAATAAAGAACAAATTAGTTCTTTTGATTTGCCCCAAGAACATTTGGAGCGTTTTGAAAAGAAACTGTATAAAAAGAATACTATTAACAAAATATATTGGTATTCTTTGGCAGCAACAGTACTGATTTTAATATCTTTGTCCGTTTTTATACGTAATGAGCAATTGCAGACAAATGATATTGTTAACACGGAAAGTTTAATCAGCCTGGGTGAAGTTTCGCCTCAATATAAGGAGGTAGAAGAATTTTACCGCAAAGATTTATACCGGAAAATCTATGAACTTCAACAGTTAAATTGCAAAATTAACCCGGAACAAAAAGAAATGATTGATGAAGAATTACAACAATTAGACAAAGTGTATCAGTCTTTACAAGAAGAGTTAAAACAAAACCAAAGTGATGAACGCATTATTAATGCGATGATTAACAACTATCAATATAAAATTGAATTTCTTGAATTGGTAATTGAACAAATTAAAGAAAATTGTTAATAAAAAACTTCAAATCGCATGTCAAACTTCAAATCGTCCGATAGGACATTTGAATGTTTAACTTATAAAGTATAAGGTAACTTAAAAATATATAAAAATGAAAAAAGGGAAACTACTATTATTGTTTACATTCTTAATAATTAGCATTTGGGGGAATGCCGAAGATTTCACGAAAACCTTTCGTAAGCAATATAAAGCCAATAAAAATACAACCATGCAGTTGGTGAATAAATACGGTGATATGAAAATCATTAATTGGGATAAAAATGAGATTGATATCACGGTTACTATTACTGTTAAAACATCTAACGAATTAAAAGCTGAAAGCACTTTTCGTAAGATTGATATAGATTTTAGTGAAAAGGGAAACCTTGTATCGGCAATCACGAGTTTGAACGAGTCAATACGAAATACATCTTTTAAAATTGATTATTTTGTTAAAATTCCTGCATATATTAATGTCGATTTATCGAATAAATACGGAGATTTATTTTTAAACGAAGTAAACGGGCATGCAAACATTCAGGTTAAATACGGCAATTTTACCATTAATAAATTAGGACGTGGAAATATAAAACCACTTAATTATATTTATGTTGGATACTCAGATACATATTGTGATATAGATCAGGCAAATTGGTTAAAAATGGAAGTTGCATACTCAAAAGTAGTTATAGAAACGGTTCAGGCATTGATGATTGCCAGCAAATATTCCGCTTTGAAAATAAAGAAAGTTAAATCAATTGTTGCCGAATCAAAATACGATCACCCGTTTAAAGTAGGTGCTGTTCGCAATTTTATTTGTACAGGTGGATACTCGAGTTTTGAAATATCAAAATTGTACAATAAATTAGATTTAACAGTAAAGTATGGTAATTTAGACTTGTTTAAAGTTGACCCGGGTTTTGAATTAATAAAAATTGACCAACGCTATGGAAAATCAAATCTGCATTTACCTGAAAGTTATAAATTAGAAGCTCAGGCAGCTTACGGTTCTATCAAATATCCCAAAGAATACAAACTGAACAAAATCATTGATGGAACAGAATCGCGTGTTTGGGGTACTGTCGGAATAAAAAAAGACACAAAAGCAAAAGTTATCGTCAGCAGTCGTTACGGAAATGTACAAATAACCGAAGATTAAAGTTTAGAATATTTTGGATGCAATTTGCCGGCTATATTCTTAAACCCAATTTAAACCCTATAAATTGCGTCTTATTGGATGAACTATTCCCCAAACTCGGAAAACGTGCATAGCTGTATTCTATTTTAGCAAATATATAAGTTTTATTTTTCAAATGCCTGTTTACACCAAACTCAAACCTTGTTTGATGCCCGAACACACTGCCTTCTGTCCCATCGATACGTAATTGATTAAGCAGTAACCCGTATCCTAAAAATGGAGTGTATTTTTTGTTTCTTCCAATTTCATGACGAACAATCCAACCATAAAAGAGTGTTGTGCTGTAAAAGTCGTTTTCAGTATTTGGAATTGAATAGTTATATCCTAAAGGAACACCAAAATACACAGCACTTTTTTTATGAAATCCGGAAACTTTCCATGCAATTTCTGCTTCAAGGTTATATCCGTTACTTGCATTATTTACAAAACTTGAACTAATTGTATTTCTATATCCAAGTGTGAAACTGTATTGTTTGGGAGATTTTTCCATTAAGGTATCTTGCGCTACAACAGAATAGCTCAATAAAAAAAAGCAAATTAAAGTGAAAATCTTTGACATATTTCTACATTTTTATGAAAAAGCAAATGTAGAAAATTTATTAATTCTTCTATATCCTTATTTAGAATAAAAAAAGCGAGAGAACATTAAGTACCTCTCGCTTATAGTTTCAATAATTTAAATTATGAGCCGAGTCTAAAAAGGTATATTTTTGTCAAAATCAAGGCGGAGTAAATTTTTGTGGCGGAGTTAACTAATTGTTAATGAGCATTCAAAAATTTACGACAACGAAGAGTTTGGCAACAAAGAACCTTTTTAGACCGAACTCAATTATCCTAATAAATATTTCTCTATACCTTTAACCGCATTGAAACCGTCGGCAATTGCACTAATTGCATCGGCAGTACGGTTTACTGCATCACCACCGGCAAAAATTTTCGGATCATCCGTTTGTTTGGTCTTTTGATTAACCACAAACCTTCCACGTTCAAATTTAATTTTATTTTTAATATCTTCGGGGAAGAATGAATAATCAGCTTCTTGACCAATTGCGGCAATTACCGTATCGCATTGAATATCTGTTTCGCTGCCTTCGATTAATTGCGGACGCGGACGACCTCCTTTGGGGTCGGGCACCATTTCTGCTTTTGCATAACGGAATGCTTTTACTTTACCGTTTTCATCACCAATAACTTCAATAGGAATTCCTTGCGGTATAATATTTACTCCTTCGTCTTCTGCACCTTCAATCTCCTCCCAATCAGCAGGCATGTCTTGTACTCTACGACGATAAACAATATCTACTTCGGCTCCTAAACGACGGGCTACACTTGCAGCATCAATGGCAACATTACCTCCTCCAACAACTACCACATGTTTACCTACATCCACAGTATCTCCTTCGTTTATTGTTTCTAAGAATTTAACTGCCTGCATCGAACCTTTAAGATCTTCGCCTTTCATACCCAATGTCCAAGGTTTTTCAAATCCAATACCAATAAATACGGCATCGTACTTATTGTAAATTTCCTCAAACGGAATATCTTTCCCTACACGCGTATTGAAATTGATTTTAACACCAATTTTTTGCATGTATTCAACCTGTTTATTGATACTCTCGTAAGGCAATCGATATTTTGGAATTCCATAGAAAGTCATACCGCCGCCATGCGATTTGGCTTCGTAAATAGTAACATCAAATCCGCGCAAAGCAAGATAATATCCTGCTGTTAATCCCGAAGGACCTGCTCCAATAATGCCTACTGACTTACCATTTGGTTCTTCAATTTTCGGATTAACAATTTCTTTAATCATATCGGCAGTTTTTGCTTGCTCGGTAGCGTAACGTTTTAACCAACGAATAGCAACAGGTTCACCACGAACTGCAATGGCGCAAACATCTTCGCAACGGCGGGTACAAACCTTACCGCACATTTCGGGCAATGGGTTGTTATTGTATATTATACGAATAGCTTCTTCGTTTTCACCTCGTGCAATGGCATTAATGTATTCAGGAATATGCATATGATCGGGGCACACTTCTGTACATAAAGAACAGCTGATACAACGTTGTGCTTCGGCACGTGCTTCTTCATCATTATAACCTAAAACAACTTCAGCAAATGAGGATACACGTTCGGTTCCATCCATTTCTCGCATTGGAACGCGCTGATACATGCTCAATGAAGTGTCCACATCGCTATGGAACGAGATTTTTTCTTCTGCATCAGGATTACTCTTGCCCGGAGTCCATAAAAAACTGTCGGCATCATCCGTAACATAGATATAGTCTTTTGTAAGGTTCAGTGAACCGGTAGGGCAAACTTCCACACAAAGTGCACACCAACAGCACCTTCCGTTATCTACACGTGGGCGTAAACCTGAATCCCCGTTTTTTCCTTCAATGCCCTCGATATGTATCATGTCTATGGCTTCGTTCATACAGATTGTAGAACAGTTTCCGCAACCGATACATTGATCTAATTTATTGAAGTGTAAACCACGATAGCGGTCTGCGGCTTCTTTTGTATAGGTCAATGTATGTGGTTTTCTGCCGAATTGCTGTAATCCGGTAAGTGGTGATAATAACCCTTTTAAATCAAAAAAGCTCATGCTTTTATATTTTAAAGTTTTAAAATTATTTTTTTATCAATTGTTTCTATTATCTTTCCATTTCGGGCGGACAAGTACCCAAACTGTTCATAATAAATGAAACATCGGCAATATTTTCGCCAACCAAAAGATTTTCCAATAAAGAAATTCCATGTACATAAGCCGGTCCTTTAACGTGTACTCTTCGTGGTTTGTCCGAGCCGTCACTAACCATATAATAGGCAAACTCTCCGCGGGCAGATTCCGTTTTTACATAAGCATCTCCCTTAGGTACAATCCATTTCATAGGGTTGGGTACCTTATTATATACTTCACCTGCCGGCATCTTTTCAATAACCTGACGAATAATTTTTATCGACTCTCTGATTTCAAAGCGGCGCACCAAAGCTCTTGCCCAAACATCACTTTTTCCTTCAATTTTTGGTACTTCAAAATCCAATTTATCATAAACTTCATACGGGTCATCTTTACGAACATCCGATTGGATACCGCATCCTCTCAAAGGAGGACCAACAACTCCCCATTCAATAGCTTTTGAAGGATCAATAATACCTACCCCTTGTCCACGCTGTTGAAAAATACTGTTTTCAAACATCAGCTTATCGTATTCATCCAGTCTTTTTTCCAGATAATCCATTGTTCTCAGTACTTTATCGGCAAAACCTTCCGGTAAATCACGGCGAACACCACCCGGCCAAATATACATATGATAAACACGTCCTCCTGTAAGTTCTTCAAACAGGTCAAGGATATAGTTACGGTCTCCTACCGACCATTGTCCCATAGTATATAAACCTGCTGAACCGTTTTGTCCGCCATACCAAAGCAAATACGATGCGATACGAGCCAATTCAAGTACCATTACGCGAATGTATTTAGCTCTTTCAGGAACTTCGCGTCCTTCTATTTCTTCCACTGCTCGTGAATAATTTTCTTCGTTAGGATCGGGTTCAGGAACACAAATACGGCACACAATTGTAAAACTTTGCAGCCAATTACGGCGTTCCATTAGTTTTTCAAACCCTCGATGCAAGTATCCGATGTGCGTTTCGGCTTTTACAACAGTATCGCCTTTTACTTGCAATTTAATCATCATGTTTCCGGTAATACCCGGATGCTGAGGACCTAAATATATTGTTGTTGTTTCTTCTCTCATTTTCTCGAAAATTTCTTAGCAAATTCAGGAATCTCTTCGCCACTTCTGTTGGCTATTTCTTCTCGTACATCTTTAGCATCTTCCCTGCCGGGACGATGAAAGAAATGATCATCTACATATTCTTTGGTCTTAAAATCGCGGCGCATGGGTGGCATATCTTGCCAATCTTCCAAAATAAATTCTTTGGCAGCCACCAAACCGGGGAACTCAATGCCAAACATTTCCCGTATTTCTCTTTCATAAGTATTGGCTTGTCGCCAGATATAATCAATGTTTGGTAATGTCGCATTTTCTCTCTCGGTTCGTACTTTAATCAACAAATTAATTTTTTCTTCGGGATTCCAAAGAATATAGACCACTTCAAACTCACCTTCTTCCAGCCAATCAACACAGCTCATGTGCGAAAAATGCACATAGCCCATTTTGTCTTTTGCAAAAAGCAAAACCGAAGGTATTATATCATTGCTACTCAACACGGCTTCAACTCTTCGTTCTCGTATCACTTTTGCATCTAAACGCGTGAAATCTGAACTCAGTATGTCTGCCAATTGTTGTTCTTTTTCTAACTTTATATTATCCATAGCTCTAATTTTACCAGTTATAATCAGGCATTTGCCAATTTACAATTACTTTCTTTTGATTTTCGCGATACCAATCTAAGTTTTCTTGATAATGTTTCCACCCTTCAGCCTTACCTGCTTGTATCAATTCTTTTAACTTGTCAAAACCTGCTAATACAGCTTCGGGTCGTGGCATGCAACCGTTAATGTACACATCAACAGGTAAATATTTATCCAATACGTTAATTGTATTATACGAGTCCCAATACATTCCCCCGTTAATGGTACAAGAGCCAAAACCAATTACATATTTTGGCGATTGCATTTGTTCATACGCCCGGATAACACGTTTCAGAGTTTTGGTTGCCAGATATCCGGTAATCAGTAAAACATCAGCTTGACGTGGAGTAGCTGCTCCACGAATACCGTATCTTTCTGCATCGTACTTTGATGTCATTGTTGGCGGTATTTCAATTGATCCACAACCGGTTCCGTAAGCAAGAATAAATAAAGATTGTTTTCTTGCGTATTCTTTTATAATATCAACAATTATTTGCGAATGTTTATCATTAATATTAATCATTCTTTCCTTTTTTTAAAGTGATGCTTAAATTAATGCGATAATTCCAAATAATACAGGCCAGCCCCAGAAAAAACGAACAGCTTGTTCGGTTCTGAAACGTGGACTAACAACTCCCCACAATACCGGATACATATATAAGATAAAGGTTTTTACAACCAACTCTACCAAATTGTGTGCGCCTCCAAAAAATATATCCACGTATAAGGTTAATTTTACAAAGGCAAAGATAGAGCCTGAGGTCATCATGGTTGATAAATATTTTCCTCCAAATTCAGAAATTGGTCCTGATGCTAACTCTGCCGGTGCACCCACAATGTCAAAAGGTGAATATCGGAACATTCCGGGCATTGCCAATAATGCAGCAAGTGTGGCAAAGGGTGAGCTAAAAACCAACCAAGTACCTTGTTGTTCTGATACAGCCATTAATCCTGTTATTGAAGTAGTTTTGTACTGTATCATTAATGCAACCAAAGCCATTACCCAAGGAATTTCAAAACCTACCATTTGGGTCAATCCACGCGAAACACCAATGGCTGAATTGGGGTTTCCTGTTTGACCTGCTCCTAATGCCATGCCCAACGAACCAATAACCATTAGGTAAAGTAAGAAAATTAAATCCCCGTGAAAGTTTAAATTTGGAAACCATGAATTATACCAACTGTCGCCTCCCGGTATCAAAACAGGGATAAACATAAGTGTGCTTATCGACATGCCAATCATCCATAATGGTGCTACATGCTGCATAAAACCATGATTAATATTTGAAACTTTAAACAATAGTTTTGCATTGTCTATAAAATTCTGATACCACGGTGGGCCAATACGATTTTGAATACGAGCAATCACTTTACGGGATAAACCACCGTAAGTCATTCCAACAGTAAAAGCAAGTATAACCGTTGCTATGGCACCGAGTATTTTTATTAAAATATCATCCATTTTATAAAATATTATAATTTTTTATATTATTAAATTCCAAAAATTCTTCCACTCATTAATAGCAAAGCCACCAAGAAGATAATTACATATAATGCATAAGTTTGACCGTTTCCGGTATAGATTCTTCGCATGAAATTAAAAAGTGCTTCTAAACCTTTTCCAAATTCAGTATAATAAATATCTAATTTGTGTTTTAATATTGGCGATAATACCCTTTCAAAAGGTTTGTAAAAATCCAAAGCATAGTGTAAATTATCTTCGGCTTTTGGAACTTCACCAGCTGTATGAATATCTTTAGTAGATAAATTATGTTTAGTACCTTTGCGAGCAATTAAGGTGATATAAACCAAACCTAACAAGAAAACTCCCATAAAAGTAACACTCACATAAACAAGGTTTACACTATCGCCCCACATATTGTACAATACCGACATGTGCCAAGGAATATCTTTGAATCCCATATCTGCCATTCCGGCTGCAATTGGTTTAAATACGATGCCTGGAAATGTTCCCATTACGATTAAGAAAATGGTTAAAAATAACATTGGAATAATCATCACTGCAGGTGCTTCTTTTATATCTGCAGTTTCTTCTTCTTGTTGTCCTAAAAATAATCCAAACAAAAAGCGGAATGAATATAAAAATGCTGCTGTACTCGACAAAAACAATAGAATCACCAAAAACATATGTTGGCTACCGATGGTTGCTTCATAAAGCATCCACTTACCAACAAATCCTCCTACAGGAGGAATACCTGCTAATGCAATTATTGCAACAAGAGCTGCGAAAAATGTCCAAGGCATATTTCGGATTAAACCGGAAATTTTACGCATATCGGTAGTTCCTGCTTGACGTTCAACTGCACCAACAGCCATAAACAATGTTCCTTTAAATGCACCGTGCAATATTGCCAAATAAATACCTGCAAAAACACTTAATTCAGTACCCAATCCAATACCTGTAACGATATATCCTAATTGAGCAACTGACGAATAGGCAAGCATTTTCTTAGCATCGTCTTGAAAAACTGCTCGAAATGTTGCCATTACCGAAGTAATTGCACCTAACCATGCCAAATAGATACCTACATGAGCAAAATTTCCTTGACTGTATAGATTTAAAACAACCAAACCAATACCGTAAACTCCCATTTTTGATAAACCTCCGGAAAAAACAGCAGTAAATGATGTAGGGGTATTGGTATAGGCACCGGGCGCCCAAACATGCATTGGCATCACGGCACTTTTAACTGCAAAACCAATTAATAGTAATATCCCTGTCAGCCATTGGGCTGAAATATTCCTATTTCCAAAATTGCTAATTATAGTAGCAATATCAAACGAATGGAATTCACGATTAAGAATGACTATCGCCATAAACATGGAATATGCTCCAATGGCACTAAATCTCAGTTATTTGATACCACTATGTT
>JAKIUH010000137.1 GCA_021647685.1 Bacteroidales bacterium | reverse complement strand
GTTGAAATCCTTTTCCTCCCGGGCCAAAAATACTGCCCGGATTAAATCCCAATCCAGCTTTTTCGATAATTATTTTATTAATTTCGTTTTCGGGTAAATTATAATCTCGAAAATCAAGCCACAAAAGGTAAGTCGATTCAGGCTCTTTCATTTTAATTTTGATATTCGGTTTTTTGGTAAATTCTTTGACCATTTTAATATTTCTGCTCAAATATTTCATTAAATCAGCCAACCATTCAGCTCCATGAGTATAAGCAGCTTCCAAAGCTACAGCACCAAAAATATTTCCACCGCTAATATGTAAATCCTGCATAAAAGCATCAAAACGCTTTTTTAGTTTTTCATTGGTGATTATTATGGCTGAACTCGATAAACCTGCGACATTAAACGTTTTACTTGGAGCAAAGGTGCTGATGGTTCGATCGGCAATTTCATCGGATATTGTAGCCAAAGGAATGTGTTTATTGGGCTCAAAAACCAAATCGGAATGAATTTCATCGGAAACAACAATTAAATCATGCTTTACACAAATATCAGATAGTCGTTTTAACTCTTCTTTTGTCCATACTCTTCCTACCGGATTGTGCGGGCTGCAAAACATTAACATTTTTGTACGTGAATCAATTTGCTGTTCCAAATTGTCAAAATCTATATAATATTTGCCGTTTTTTTCAATCAACTGATTATTAATCACTCGCCTTCCAAAGTTTTCTATTGAACTATAAAAAGGGAAATATACAGGAGGTTGAACAATTACCTTATCGCCGGGCGATGTAAAAGCCAAAACAGCTGCCGATAATGCAGAAACTACCCCGGGACTGAACGTTATCCAATTCTTTTGTATCTCCCAAGCATGTTTATAATTCATCCAATGCATCACCGATTTGTAAAAACCTGCTCCACGCAGAGTATATCCGTAAATTTCATGTTCAGCACGCTTTTTAACAGCATCAACTATAAACGGAGGCGTTTTAAAATCCATATCGGCAACCCACATAGGAATAACATCTTTGTTCCCAAACTTCAAGTTGCGTAAATCATATTTTACAGAATTGGTGTTACTTCTATCAATTAATTCATCAAAATTCCACATAAATGCAAAAGTGTATTTAAAATTTAATGTGAATATCTAAAATGAAATCCTTATGAAGTTTTAAAGCGTGCGTTGATATTGATTAGCACAGTGAAAAATTTTGAAATGAGTATTATCAATAGTGGCGTACAATTCATAACTGTAATGGATTTTCAATTTAGATTTTCAGGTTTAATAAAATATTTGTTTTAAAATGGCGAATTTACAAATATTCAACAAATTAAAATATTTTATCCGTAAAATGCGTCTGTTTTAAAATATTTATAAGGCAAAGACATAATTAAACTACCTGTCAAGCATCCTGTCAATAAGATTTATCAAACGAATCGGATCTATCGGTTTACTTAAATAATCATCACAACCGGCTTCATAGCCAAGTTGTTGTTCATCAGGGAGTGCATATGCAGTTTGCGCTATAACAGGAATATCAGGATTGTATTCTTTTATCTTTTTTGTTGCATCATAACCATCAACTACGGGCATCTTCATATCCATTAAAACCAGATTGTAATTACGCGCTCTTGCCATATCAATTGCTTCCTGCCCGTTTTTTGCCCAATCAACATGAGCGCCGGCTTGATTTAATGTTTCTTTAAGAAACAAAAAGTTTATCTCCTCGTCTTCTGCAACCAATACAGAAATCCCTTTTAACAGTTCAGAAATGTTTTGTGAGGATAAGCGTTCTTCATAATGAACATTTGTCTGATGTTTTTCAAAAGGATGTGTAAACTTAAAGGTAGAACCGACATTTTCTTCCGATTCCACCCATATTTCACCGCCCAAATACTCTACAAGGTGTTTTGTAATGGATAAACCTAAGCCTGTACCACCATACAGTTTAGTCTTATTTGCACTTACTTTGGTAAACCGGTCAAATACATAACGAAGTTTTTCTTTATTAATTCCCATTCCGGTATCTTTCACATAAAATAAAATAGCATCCTCTTCCCATAAACGATACCCAAATTCAACAAAACCACTTTCAGTAAATTTTAAAGCATTACTTAAAAGGTTCGTAAATATTTGCTTAAGCCGCTGAGAATCTGTATTTATAACTAGTTCCTCATCAAGTACATCCATGTGTAATTTTAAAACAACATTCTCTTTTCCCATTCTGCGCTTGTGCTCTAAAAAGCTTGTATGCAATTCATTCATTAATTTATTTAAAGAACAATCTGCTTTAATAATCTCTATCTTTCCGGCTTCTATTTTCGAGATGTAAATAATGTCTTCAATCAGTTTGAGCAAACTTTCACTATTTATACTAATTTGCTCAACAAAAATATCCTTTTTTTTCTGATCAAAATTCGGGTTGCTAAGCAGCTGAGAAAACCCGACAATGGCATTCATCGGGGTACGTATTTCATGCGACATATTCGACAAAAATGCGGTTTTTAAATGATCGGATTCTTCCGCTTTTTCCTTTGCCTTCAACAACTCCTGTTCTGTTTTTTTTCGTTGGGTAATATCTTTAGCAATGACAATAAGATAGCTTTGATTACGAAACTTTGTTCCCGACATGGAGATTTCAATGGGTAATGTTTTTCCTTTTTTTTGTTTTGCCGATAATCCAAACGTAAAACCGGTTGCCGTATCATTATTTTGTTCAAAAATCTGCCGACAATACTTTTCAATTAAAGATTTATACGAGTATGGGATTATTTTTGAAAAAACATTCTGGTCAATTGCCTCTTTTCTGGTAAAACCAAAGATTTTAATCGCCGCTTTATTCCAAAGTTTAATATTATAATCATTATCAAGTAAAATTATCGCATCATTGGCAGCATCCATGATTCGTTTAAAAAATTGCTCACTCTGTCTTAGCTGCTCTTCTTTTCTTTTAAGTTCAAATAAAGCTTTTTCTCTTAAAGTAATATCTTGCCCAATTCCTAAAAAACCGTTATACGAACCATCCGGTTTGGCTATTTTGGTAATATTCCACAAAACAGTCTTTAATTCATCTCCGTCTTTAAATTTTAACACATAATCCTCTACTCTTTTCCCTTCTTTAATTCGTTCAAAAACCCGAAGTATAAATTCGCGCATTTTAACATCTAAAACCAATTCTTGAATTGTTTTGCCAATAGCCTCTTCCTTTTTAACATGATAAAAACGCTCTGCTGCATTATTCCATTGTATAAAACGATTATTCTCATCGGCAACGACAATAATATTACCGGCAGTTTCAAACAAACTAATGTATCGCAGCTCATTAATAATAAGCTCCTCGGTTTTCTTTTTTACTTCTTCTTCCAGTTTTTTATTTTTTGTTCGCAGCTCACTTTCTGCCTTTTTAATACGATACATCACCTTAATCATAATTGCCAACTCTCCGGCATCAAGAGGTTTAGCAATAAATGCATCGCAACCTGCTTGTAACCCGCTAATTCTATCACCCGTTCCGGTATGTCCAAAAGTCATCAAAACAATAGGGATATGTTTTGTATCTTCATTCTCTTTTAAATGTTTACAAACTAAATACCCTTTAGTTTTTGGTAATAAAAAATCAATTAGAATAACGTCCGGCTTAAATTTTCTCACAGCGGCAAGACCGGCATCTCTCCCTTCAACAGGCAAGACCTTAACCTCATCCATTTTTTTATGAATAAGCAATTGTGTTTCATGTGCTTCATAAATATTTCCTCCGATTATGAGTATTTTAATCATAATTATTAACTGTACAAACTAAATTATTAACTTAATTAATTGATTATTGGGATAAAGAAAAAACATATCGCAACACCCTATTCACAGGACACCTGTTTAAGCAAAAAAATATTCACTCAAGTGTTAATAAGCCAATGGTTTTTTTCTTGTCCAGCAGAACACTGGTTTCTTTTTTATCAAATTTTAAATATACCAGATTTTTTTGAGAACGAAACATTTCGGTCATAAAATCATTTTTAACTTTCAGATATTCAAACTTACGGTGATGAGCTTCAAGATAACACCAACTAACTTCTTTTTCTGTCTCCCATCCAATAAATTCATATTCAATTTCCTTGCCCTTTTCATCAAAAATATAAAAATGTTTTTTCAAATAGCTTGATATACTACTATTTGCACTTTTTAAAATTTCTCCGTCCACATTAAATATACGGGTATTATTATAATTAAGTATGGTTTTCTCAAAGTCATCGCTAAAAAATCTGATGGAGATTTCAAAAGTTTGAATCTCTTTTTTATAGATAATTTCACTGATACTTAAATAAAAATTATGCTGCGGTAAATTTAAAGTATCTTTTGCATAAAGATTAAGCTGACTAAAAAAAACAACAGCAAAAAGAAATTTCAGGGTATTTAATTGACGCATTTTTGTATATGTTTTTTCAAAGATAAGCAATGTTTTATAATTTTTTATGCTTTCAAACGATAAAATGACAATTTTCAACAAAGAGCGATATCCGTAAACGAAACAAAGAAAAAATTTTCTAATAAAAAAAGATTTGTTAATTTGCACTATCAAATTTATGAAAAAGAGAAGAATGTCTAACACACTTTCCTGTTATCTACTCCTTTGATAACAAGACAAGTACAACTACAGTTATTATGAAAAAATTAATTCAATACTATGCCTTAGGCATAATGTTTTTGGTGTTTTCGGTAGCAAATGCACAAATTATTCCCGAAAATAATCAGTTTCGTCAATTAGGCACATTATTACCCGATGCAAATGCTTATCGTACAGCTTCCGGAGCTCCCGGATATAAGTACTGGCAACAAAAAGCCGATTATAAAATAAAACTCGAACTTAATGATGACAAGCAGAGCATTGCCGGAGAAGAAATCATTACCTATTACAATCAATCACCGGACAATTTAGATTATTTGTGGATACAATTAGACCAAAACATTCGCGCTAAAAACTCGTTGAGAATTCGTGCTCAAAGTACTTCAATAAATAAAGAAATGAGCTCAACCGCTCTTCGTTACCTGAATTATGACTTTGACGGGGGATTTAAAATTAAAGAAGTAAAAGATGCACAGGGTAATAATCTTCATTATGTGATTAATGAAACCATGATGCGCATTGATTTACCCCAATCCTTAAAATCAGGCGAAAACTTCACATTCAACATAAAATGGAACTACAATATAAACAACCGTGCCTTATACAGAGGACGCTCAGGAATGGAGTATTTTGAGAAAGACGGAAATTACCTTTATGTAATTGCTCAATTTTATCCGCGCATGGCTCTTTATACCGATTATGAAGGCTGGCAAAATAAACAATTCTTGGGCTCCGGTGAATTTACCCTAAGCTTTGGGAACTTTGAGGTGGAAATCACTGTTCCTGCCGATCATATTGTTGCAGCAACCGGTGAGTTAATAAACAAAGAAGAAGTTTTAAGCAACGAACAATTAGCTCGTCTTGAAAAAGCGAAAACTGCCAAAAATCCGGTACTTATTGTTACCCAAAAAGAAGCGGAAAAAGCTGAAAAAAACAAATCAAAAAATAAAAAAACATGGAAATTTAAAGCTGAAAATGTTCGTGATTTTGCTTTTGCAAGTTCCCGTAAATTTATTTGGGATGCAATGGGCGTTCATTTTGGCAACCGAACGGTTATGGCAATGTCTTTTTACCCAAAAGAAGGAAATCCTTTATGGGAAAAATATTCAACCCGAGCCGTAGCTCATACATTGAAAACTTATTCTCATTTCACCTTTGATTATCCTTATCCTGTGGCACAGTCTATACATGCTAACCGTATTGGTATGGAATATCCGATGATATGTTTTAATGGAGGACGCCCCGAGCCGGATGGCACCTACTCAAAAAGAACCAAATACGGCATGTTGGGAGTTATTATCCATGAAATAGGTCATAATTTTTTCCCAATGATTGTTAATTCCGATGAACGCCAATGGACATGGATGGACGAAGGTTTAAATACATTCCTACAATATCAAACAGAGCAAGCTTGGGAAAAAGGTTTTCCTTCCCGCACAGGAGGTTCTCCACAAATGATTGTTGATTATATGCGAACCAATAAAACAGACTTAACACCGGTGATGATTAATCCGGACATTGCCCGTTTTCATCATCAATCGCAATATGCAAAAGTAGCTGCCGCCTTAAATATACTTCGCGAAACTGTTATGGGTAGAGAATTGTTTGATTATGCATTTAAAGAATATGCAAACAGGTGGAAATTTAAACACCCTACTCCTGCTGATTTTTTCCGCACAATGGAAGATGCTTCAGCAGTAGATTTGGATTGGTTTTGGCGAGGCTGGTTTTATTCAACCGACCATGTTGACTTAGCCATTGAGAAAGTACAAATGTTTCAATTGGCTAACGGAAATCCCGCAGAAGAAAAAACATGGAAAAAGAATCAAGAAAATAAAAAGCCGGTATATATTAAGGATATACGCGACAAGGATTTACAAACAGTTATTGAAAAGGATCCTTCGATGAAAGATTTTTACAATTCATTCGACCCGTATCTTACAAAGCCCGAAGACAAAGAAGTATATAAACAATTCACAGCTTCTTTAAGTGCAGAAGAAAAGAAATTTATTGATGCTGACAATATTTATTTGCAAATTGATGTAAAAAACATTGGTGGTATTGTAATGCCTTTAATCTTTAAACTGAATTATTACGATGGCAGTAATGAAATAATCCGTATTCCTGCCGAAATATGGCGTTATGACAACAATAAAATATCAAAAGTATTGATTATTAAAAAACCGGTTAAGGAAGTAGTTCTTGACCCATTTGCCGAAACAGCCGATACCGATATACAAAATAATTATTGGCCGCCAAGAATAATTCAATCCAGATTCGAATTGTATAAGAGTAAAAATTACCCAAATAAAAATCCAATGCAGAAGAAAAGAAAATAATTAAAACTAAATTAACAAAAGATTAAAGAGAGCGATTTCACCTCTTTAATCTTTTTTTGTACTTTTGCTACCATTCAAAATCAATAAGATAACAACATGTCGTTAAGCGGTCAAGATTTAATAGCACTTGCATTGGTCATAGTAGTAGGAGCATTGGTGATAAAAATGCTTACTAAGCTGGTATTCAGAGTAGCAGGAATAGCAGTTATTGCAGTAGTCGGATTAGGATACCTTTATTTTTACACCAATTATTTTGAAGAGCCTTCAAATAATAAAATGGTTGAAAAAGCAAAAAAAGAAGTTAAAGGACAAATTGAAAAACATATACAATTGGTTTCGCTCATTGATTTTGAAAAAAAATATTGTAATGGCAATGAACGCTCAAAATCCGATCTAATTAAATGCGAATGTATTGTAGCACCACTTTTAAAAGATTTGCGATCAAAATATACCGATAAAGAACTTCGTTCTTTAATGCAAAACAAAGAGGCTTATCTTAAAGAACTTTTAGCTGCATTAAAACGAAATCAAAATATCATCATAAAAAAACTAAAACAAAGACAAGCCATTGAATTTTGGAATCAAATGGTAAAAGATTTAAAAAAGGGAAAGTTTTTAACCGATTAACAATAATCTTTACACTATTCATCAACCATCTTATTATTATTTATTAAAATCCATTAAAATTTTTATTATGTACAGATTATTAAGCATAACATTTAGTATTTTGTTTTTTATAACATTAACAAAAGCACAAGTAGAAGTACCAAAATCATATTCTAATTTGAGCATCAACGATAAAGGCGAATTGGTTTTACACATCAATGATAAGGATATAGTTGCAGAAAAAGCCAAAATAAAATACCAATTATCTGATTTTACAGATGCTTGGAAAGCCAATTCAGAAGGTTTAATATTTGAATCATCAAACCAAAAATTAAACGGCAACATGTATTTCGGACTCATTCCTTACGGCGACTCAAAATACCCTCAGCCTGTATTTTTCAAAAGAACCAAACAATTGGTAAAAGGCAAAACCGAAATTAAAATCGCAGAACTGTTTAAAGGAAAGTATGATATGATTGGTTGGGAAAAATCCGGAAAAGGAGTACTCGGCTATCGAATTTTAAGCTCAAAAGGAAAAATTATTTACGATGGAATTATCGGTTTTAAATACAATGGCAAAACTTTTGATGTAGATTTAACACTTATTGAAGGACCCATGGTAAACCTGCTTAAAAGCGATGGAGCAGTTATCTCATTTACAACCAATACAGAAGCACTTTGTTCAATACTTGTTGACGGTAAAGAATTTAAAGACCAAAAAGCAAGCAAAAAACACGAAATACAAATTAGCGGATTACAAGCCGATACGGAATACAAATACACCGTAAAATATGGTGACAACCAACAAACATACGCTTTCAGAACAGCTCCACAACAAGGAAGCCGAAAAGCCTTTACATTTGCTTATGCCAGTGATTCACGTGGTGGAAATGGTGGTGGCGAACGAAACATATATGGACACAACGGATACATTGTAAAGAAAATCATGGCGCTTGCATCGGCAAACAACAGCCGCTTTGTCCAATTTACCGGCGACTTGGTGGATGGTTACACACTGAGCACACAAGAAATGGATTTAGAATATGCTAACTTCAAAACCACAGTAAGCCCTTTTGCACATTACATACCACTAATAGCCGGAATGGGTAATCACGAAGTGATTATGCATACCTTTAAAGCAGATGGTATTTGGGCATCAATCAATAAATTCCCTTTCAATACAGAATCTGCCGAGCAATGTTTTGCCAAAAATTTTGTAAATCCTGAAAACGGACCCATCAGTGAAGATGGCAGCAAATACGACCCCGATAAAAAAACAACAGATTTTCCTTCGTACAAAGAAACAGTGTACTATTATACTTATGACAATATGGCAATGATTGTTCTAAACTCAAACTATTTTTATGCACCGAGCACTAAGTTTGTAAACACCACAAGTGGCAATATACATGGCTATTTAATGGATAACCAAATTAAATGGTTTAAAAAAACCATTGAAAAACTAGAAAAAAACGATAAAATTGACCATATCTTTGTAACAGTACACACACCTGCATTTCCAAACGGAGGACATGTAAGCAGTGACATGTATTACGATGGCGACAATTCAAAACGCCCATACATTGCCGGTAAACCGGTTGATAAAGGCATTATCGAACGTCGCGATGAGTTTTTAAACATTATGATTAACCAAAGTAAAAAAACCCTTGCCCTACTTACCGGCGACGAGCACAATTTCAACAAATTAAAACTTACCCCTGAAACACCCATTTATCCTGAAAATTACAAAGGAAAAAAATTAAAAATAAAGCGTACATTTTGGCAAATCAATAACGGAGCAGCCGGTGCACCCTATTACGCACAAGAACAAACCCCTTGGACAAAAGATGTAAGCGGGTTTACTACACAAAATGCACTTTGCTTATTTTACATCGAGGGTAAATCAGTAAAAATGAAAGTACTAAACCCTGATACTTTAGAAGAAATTGAAGAAATAGTTTTAAGATAATTTGGGCGGCTACGGGCTTTCCGCTCATAGTCCTCAAATCCAAGCCCACAAAATATCGGCAAAAAAGTAGCTCCGTTCCTACGCTCTTTTTTGCCGTGTTTTGTTTGGGCTTGGATTTTGCGGGCTATCCGCTGCAATCCCTGCCGCTTACACATCATAGTGCTCATATCACAGTGTTCCGGAGCTGTAAAACATAAAAACAACAAACCTAATAAAAATTGAGCTGAGCAATAGAAATAAATTATTAAAACGTTCAAATGTCCTGCCGGACAATTTGAAGTTTTCAAAACTTTTGAACGTACAACAGACTTCAAAACGTATAGCAAAATCTTAAAAACCGATTTTTTCATCAAGAAATCTGTGTTAATCTGTGTAATTTGCGGATAAAAAGTTTCTGTGTAAATCTGTGTAATCTGCGGATAAAAAACAATAAAACATCCATAAATTACCCTGATTATCGCAGATAAAAATAAAATCTATGCAATCAGCGGATTAGATAAAAAGTTTCTGTGTAAATCTGTGTA
>JAKIUH010000136.1 GCA_021647685.1 Bacteroidales bacterium | reverse complement strand
CCGCGAAAGCCAAATGCTCCCATTGCTTGCATGATACGAATTAGTACATAGCCAAAATAATAAGCGTTAAATTTTTCAACATCTACCTCTTGGTACTTGGATAATTTATTGATGTAATATTTTCTTAATCGGTTTCTGATTTCTTGTGGTATATCAGCTTTTGCATCGTATAATAGCGAAGCTAAATCATACTGTAAAGCTCCTTTTCTCCCGCCCTGATAGTCAATAAAATAGGGTTTATCATTGCGTATCATGATGTTTCGTGTTTGAAAATCACGATAAAGGAAATAATCGGTTTTTGCTTCCAACAAAAAGTCAGAAAATTTTAAAAAATCATTTTCCAAATCTTGTTCATCAAAAGGAATTTTAGCCAATTTTAAGAAATAATACTTAAAATAATTCAAATCCCACATCATTGATTGTTTATCAAAAGCCGCTCGCGGATAACAATAGGAATAATTAAAGCCTTCCGAACCTTTAAGCTGAAAATTAACCAATTGCTCCAACACTTTCTTCAATATTTCAAACAGTTTATCAGGAAACTCAACTCCCGGACGATTTTCGGTAATATAAGCAAATAAGGTAGTATCGCCTAAATCCTCTTGCAAATAGACATTTTTGTCTAAATTTGCGCCATAAATTTCGGGCACCGGTAAATCTTTACTCTTAAAATGCTTTGAAAACTCAACAAAAGCAATATTCTCCTTACGGTCTTCATTATATACTGCTATTGCAGTTTTTTTGCTGCCTTTTATTCGATAATATTTTCTATACGATCCGGATTCCGGCAAGGCAATTATTTCTTTTGCCTCTTCCCCACTCCACTTTCTAAAAAGCTCTTCAATTAATTGTTTTACTTCTTTTTTCAATGATTTTTTATTTTACAGATTACACATTTTTACAAAAAACAAATGCTCTGCAAAGCAGAGCGTTTTATTATTCATTATGCTGTGGCGGTTCCACTCCAAGCAAACGGATAAACTCTTTTATTTTATCATTTGGCACAGTAACCGAAAGATGATAATGCTTTAATTTCCATTTCCCTTTCTTTTTTACCAATACTCCCGATGAACGGCAAACTCCCATCCATGTATTTAATGTTTCATTAAACCAAGCCGTTTTTTTATTTTTTGAAAAATATACTTGGCGTTCAATAGGCTCAAAATCCCAAGCCTTTCCTCTATCAAAATAAGGCTTTGCAAACTTTACAAATTCATTTTTCGTCCAACGTTCCGTTTCATCAGTTCCTATATAAATACAATCATCAGCCATGAAACCAAAAAAGTCATGAGCATTCGCTTGAGCAGCCGCTTTATGCCAATTATTTACCAGAAAATTAATTACAGTTTCATCTTTATTTTGCGCAAAACTTATTGTCGAAAGTAACACTAGACTGTAAACAGCAAATAAAATTCTCATATTAGTTTCCTTCTTTCTTTTTTTTCGATTTTTTATTATTGCCTTTAATATCATCAGGTTTATCTTCAATATAAACTGTTTTTCCAAAATCCATCAAAGAAAAATTCACATAACGTTTTGGGTTTTCGTGCATATCGCGAAATAATCGGTTAAGGTGGTAAGTTGCATTTTCAATGTTCATGTATAAAGTATCGTTATGCAAAAGTTGTGAAATAGTGCCATCGCCTTTATTCACCGCCGTTAAAATTTCATTAAACTGCAATAAAGCTGTATCAACTTGCATCAAAGTATGTGCTATATCCGCTTTGGCTAAAGAGTCACTGATAGCCGAAAAGTTTTCAATAATATTTGAAATTTCTTCTTTATTATCTTTTAAAGCAGTACTGATGGAATCTACATTACTTAAAATGTGAACAATCCGGGAACTTTCCGATGACATTAAGGTATCTACAACCATAGTTGAACGCTCTAAATTAGCCACAGTGTTTTTTAAACTGGCAAAAGTTCTTCGTAAATTTTCTTGAGTTTTTTCGTTAAAAACAGCACGAAACATAACAATTGCCGAATCAATTGAACCAATTAAACTTTCGGCTTTTCTTTTTAAAGGCAATATTTCCATATTCACTTGCTCCATTAAATCGCCTTCAACTGAACCCGGCAATGTATCACCATCCTTATAATACTCTTTTCCTTTACCATAAAGTAATCGAATTGCTTTTGTACCCATTAAATCGGTACTGTATATCTGAGCAATTGCACCTTTTCGCACTTTAAATTTTGAATTAATCATGATTTGAGTAACCAGATACTCTGCCGTATCCTGATAGAGCTCTATATCAATTACTTGTCCTATTTTATAGCCGTTAACCATTACGGAGCTGGAAGGGGTTAAGCCACTAATATCCTGATAAACAACATAATAATAATTATCTTTATTAAAAATATCTTTACCTTGAAGATAATTTATTCCCCAGATAAGCACAACAATGGCAAATATTACCATTATCCCGATTTTTATAATGCCTGATTTGCTCATAAATGTATTTTTGACAAATTTACATTAAAATTTTTAATTCTCTTTTTTTTCAATATTACCTTCTGCCAATTTCTTTTAAAGCTTGATCCAAAGGTATTCTTTTTCCGTTTTTAAAAGAAACTACAAAAGCATCCGGGATTTTTTTTCTTACTACTTCTTGAATTTTCAATATTTCGCTAAAACTATCAGTAGCACCGTAATAATATTTATAAATTCCTTTATAGTTAATTTCTTTTACATTTTTTAAACCTTTAAACTCAGAAGAACCTGAAGGAATACGATTGGCTGATGACCTTATTTGTACTCGAAAAATAATTCCTGTTTCTGTTTTTGTATAACTCGCTTTGTTTATTGAAGTATTTTGCTTATTGGTGTTTGTTTTTTGTGATGAAACAGGAACATATTTACTATTTTTTTCAATCTGATTTTTGTATTCTCTAAAAGCTCTAAAAATAGCCGATGCAATAATGGATTGACCGTAATCGGTCATTAAATACTTTTCTTCGGTAGGATTACTGATAAAGCCGGTTTCAACCAATATAGCAGGCATAGTTGCATTCCATAATACAACCAATCCGGCTTGACGCACTCCTCTGTCTTTTCTGCCGGCACGTGTTCTAAACTGATCTTGTACAATCTTTGCCAATTGCAAACTCTGCTCTAAATGAGCATTTTGCAATAAAGAAAGCGTTATGTACGATTCAGGAGAATTAGGGTCAAAGCCTTTATAATTTTTTTTGTAGGATTTTTCTTTTAAAATAACCGAGTTTTCAAGCTGGGCTACTTCTAAATTTTCATCGCTTTTATCCACCCCCATAACATAGGTTGATGTGCCGGTATAGCTCGATTTTTCATTTGAATTTACATGAATAGAAATAAATACTTGAGCATTATTTTTATTGGCAATTTCGGCTCTTTTAAAAAGTTCAACAAAAACATCGGTTTTACGTGTATAAATTACTTTAACCCCTTTTAGATTTTTTTTGATGTAATTTCCAAGTTTTAGGGCAATTTTTAAAGTAATATCTTTTTCATAGGCTTTTTTACCAATTGCACCGGGATCTTTTCCTCCGTGTCCGGCATCAATTACCACAGTATTGATTTTATATTGCGCATTTAACGAAACACCGTAAACGGACACAAAAAAAACAATTAGAATAAATATCTTAAAATAAGTAAAATAGCGTTTAATAATCCACATAAAATAATCTTTTCCCGTAAAAAACGTTAAATTTAATATCTAAATTTAGATAATGTATTATTTTCGCATTTTTTCTTATATTTTTGAATGCAGAAAATATTTTGTTTAATACAAATATAGTACTAAGAATATTGTTTAAAAAATCAAACATAAAACTTTTTGTTTTAACGGGTTTTGCGATAATTTCGCAAAGCATTTTTGCCCAAAACCAGGACAGTTTACCTTTGGTAAAAGATTCTATTACCGTAGATTCTTTAAAACTGATAGAAAACAGTGATAAAACCATTGAAGCTCCTATTAATTACGGAGCAAAAGATTCGATGAGGGTTTCGCTAAAAACAAAAATGATTTACATGTATGGCGAAGCCAAAGTGAACATGGAAGAAATAAATCTGGATGCCGGTTTTATTAGAGTTAATATGGACTCGAACTATATTTATGCAAAACCGTTTGTAAACGAAACGGGAGAAGAAATTGGTGTTCCTAAATTTCAACAAGGCAGCGAAAATTACGATGTGGACTCTTTAAAATATAATTTACAAACAAAAAAAGGAATTGTTTACGGAGTAATTACCGAACAAGCCGGTGGTTACTTACATGGAACCAAAACAAAAATACAACCCAATAAGGAAGTTCATATTTTAGATGGTAAATTTACTACTTGCGATGCAAAACACCCGCATTTTTATATTGAATTGACCAAAGCAAAAGTTATCCCTGAAAAAAAAATCGTTACCGGACCTTTTTATTTTGTTTTGGCAGATATTCCTATTCCTGTGGGATTGCCTTTTGGCATATTTCCTAACCAAAAAGAAAATCAATCGGGAATACTGATGCCCACCTACGGCGAAGAAATAAGGCGCGGTTTTTATTTAAAAAACGGAGGTTACTATTGGGCGATTAATCAGTATGTGGATGCTGCAATTATGGGAGAAATATATACAAACGGAAGTTGGGGACTGAACTTAGTATCAAAATATAAAAGACGCTATAAGTTTAGTGGAAATATGAACTTAACTTACCAAAAATTAGTTGAGTCGGAAAAAGGGCTGCCTGATTATGCGCAAAGCACCCAGTTTAGAGTAGTTTTAAACTATAATCGAGACAATAAAGCAAATCCAACATCTACTTTTAATACTGCTTTAAATTTCAGTTCTTCTAAATTTAACAAATACAATTCCTATAATCCAAATAATTTTGCCAATAACAATACCAACTCAAGTATTGCTTATACTAAAACATGGCCGGGAAAACCTTTTAATTTTTCGGCAAACTTAAATATGACCCAAAATTTAAGTACAAAAAACATTAGCATGCAACTGCCTACGCTTACTTTTATAGTTAATAAACAATTTCCTTTTAAGAAAAAGATAGCTATGGGTAAAAAAAAGTGGTACGAAGATATTAGTGTAGGTTTTGATGCAAATTTAAAAAACACTTTAGATATTGGAGACTCACTACTTTTTACCAACGAGGCTATTGAGCGAATGAATAACGGTTTGCAATATAATGTTCCTATTGGTGTGAGTATTAAAATTTTAAAATATCTGATATTTTCACCATCTTTGAGTTATAAAGGCAGAGTATATTCCAAATATACCCAACAAAATTGGCACGAAGCCATAGTGGTAGGAGAAGATACCCTGCAAGAGGCAGGATTTTATATGGATACACTCAGAGGCATCAATCATTTGGCAGATTTTAGTACTTCGGCAGGATTTAGTACTACAATTTACGGTATGATGGAATTTAAAAAGGGTAAGATAGCTGCGATACGTCATGTTGTTAAACCGAATGCATCAATAAGTTTTAGACCGGACTTTGGAAAAGAATTTTGGGGATACTATAAAACGGACTCAAGTTATTATAGATACGATGCAGATTCTAATTTGGTTTATTATAAAATGTATTCGCCATACAGTATTGGTATGTACGGAGTTCCTGCTGCCGGCGAATCAGGTGTTATTTCGCTTGGAATAACTAATAGTTTAGAGATGAAAGTTCATTCAAAAGATACATCTGAACGATTTAAAAAGATTATTTTGCTCGAAAACCTACGTTTTAACACAAGTTATAATATTGCAGCCGACAGCTTAAATTGGGCACCAATGTCCATTGCAGCAACAACCAAATTATTCAAAAAATTAAGTGTTCAATATGCAGGAGCTGTTGAATGGTACAAAAGAGACACGCTGGGGAACTTTGTCGATGAAGCTTACTTAAAGGACTTTAATGGTTTCGGACATATGACTTTTAGCAGTATTTCTCTTAGTGGGAGAATATCTTCCGATTTATTTAATAAGAAAGAAAACAAATCTGCAAAATCAAAAGGAGCGAATAAAAATAATAATGAAACCGACAAGTATTTTAATTTTTCTGCTCCTTGGAACATGAATATTCGCTATACCTTTAAATACGCTTCGGTATATGATAAAAACCTGCAAGATTTTAAACCTACATATACACAGAATGTTAATACCAATATGAGCTTAACGCTTAATGAAAAATGGCGTATCAGCGCACGCCTTGATTATGATATACAAAAAAGAGAGCTCTCATATTGGTCAATGAATTTTTACAGGGATTTGCATTGCTGGGAGATGAGTTTTAACTTTGTTCCTTTTGGTACTTACCAAAGTTACCTGTTTCGTATCAATATAAAATCGTCAATTTTCCAAGGTTTGGAGTGGAAAAAACAACAAAGCTGGCGTGATAATATTGATTTTGGAGCTTTATAAAAAAACAAGTTTAAAAATATGTAGATTTACCTGAAAATAAACAAATAAGGGAACGATGAAAAAAAGCATTGCATTATTCGTATTTTTAATTGTATCCATATTCTTTGTTCAAGCACAAACAAAGTACGGAATAAGAATAGCATTGCTAAAATATTCCGGTGGCGGCGATTGGTATGCGAACCCAACATCATTACCCAACTTGATAAAATTTTGCAATAAAGAACTTAAAACCAATATACGATTTCCTGATGTAACCGTTGAACCTGGCAGCAGAGAAATATATAATTACCCATTTGTACACATGACCGGACACGGAAATGTAATATTTTCAAAACAAGAAGCCGAAAATCTAAGAAACTATTTAATAGCAGGTGGATTTTTGCATATCGACGACAACTATGGTTTGGATAAATATGCACGTAGAGAAATGAAAAAAGTTTTCCCTGAATTGGATTTTATTGAGCTTCCGTTTTCACACCCGATTTATCATCAAAAATATAATTTCCCCGGCGGGCTACCCAAAATTCATGAACACGATGGTAAACCGCCACAAGGCTTTGGTTTGATATACAAAGGCAGACTGGTCTGTTTCTATACTTATGAAACCGATTTGGGAGATGGCTGGGAAGATACGGAAGTGCACCACGACTCGCAAGAAAAACACCTGCAAGCACTTAAAATGGGGGCAAATATTATCAGTTATTGCTTTAGCAATTAAAAGCTAAGTTTTTGATTTATTGATAGGTGAAAATATATTTACAAAAAACAAAGAATTATTTTAAAAAATTATTATTAAAATTAAAAAAAATGTTGTAATATTGCAGCCTGATTTTTGAAAGCTAATAATTTAATATAGAAGAGCATGGACTTAATGAAAGTTGTTGAAGACGAATTTAACGCAAAAAATGAATTTCCAGCATTTGATGCCGGTGATACCATTACCGTTCACTATAAAATCAAAGAAGGAAACAAAGAAAGAATTCAGCAGTTTAGAGGTGTAGTACTTCAAAGAAGAGGAAACGGAATAACTGAAACTTTTACCGTTCGTAAAATGTCGGGAAGTGTTGGTGTTGAACGTATTTTTCCTGTAAACTCACCTTTCATCGAAAAAATAGACTTAAACAAAAAAGGAAAAGTTAGAAGATCAAGAATCTTTTATTTCCGTGGACTTACCGGTAAAAAAGCAAGAATTAAAGAAAAAAGATTTTAAGTTGAAGCTAAAATTTAAAGAAAAGCCGTTCAAAATAGAACGGCTTTTTTTATTTTATAATAAACTCTACTCTCCTGTTTAAGGAACGTCCGTAAGCTGTTTTGTTTGAGGCGATTGGTCGTCTCTCGCCATAGCCGAAAACTGAAATACGATTTGAGTTTATCCCTTTTGACACCAGGTATTTTTTTACCGATTTGGTCCTACGCAGCGATAAATCCAAATTATAATCTGTTTCTCCCATATTATCTGTATAACCCAATAAAGCAATTTTTACTTCGTGATTTTCTTTTAAAAAATCAACCAACACATCTAAAACAGATTTGCTTAATTTACTTAACTCATCTGAACCGGTTTTAAAATTAACATTTTTTAGTATTATGCGTTTGTTTTTATCAATTTTCTGCACCTTAAAATCAACTGTGGTAGGCGGATCATATTTTTCATCTTCAGGATTAATATAAATAGAATTAAAGAAAAACCCTTTCTTTTTGGCAGTCATAATAAATTCATCTCCTTTATTAACGGGTACAGCCACAGCATAATTTCCCGAATTATCATCTACAAAACCTTCGGTAAGTTCATCGGTTTTAATATTTACCAGTTCAACTTTAGCTTTTTTTATGGTTTTCCCTGCTTCATCATACAGTTTCCCTTTTACAAACAAAACTCTTTGAGGGCGAGCTTTTTCATATAAAGAAGCTATATAAATATCCCAATCTCCACTTTCATTATAAGCTCTCGATGAAAAAAAAATATTTTTACCATTGGCACTTACCATAAGCCCAAGCTCATCTTTATCAGTATTAATTGGATAACCGATATTTTTAGGTTCGGTCCATTGTCCGTGTCCCAGATACTGTGAATAAAAAATATCAAAACCGCCTAAACCGAAAATTCCGTTGGTTGAAAAATACAGTGTTTGACTGTCGGAATGGATAAAAGGTGTTTTTTCATCGCCGGAAGTATTAATTACAGGACCCAGGTTTTGTGCTTTGCCCCAATTTCCGTTTTCATCTAATTCAGATTTATAAATATCCAAACCACCATAACCACCTTCGCGCGCACTTGAAAAATAAAGCGTTTTACCATCGGCTGTGATAGAAGGCATTCCTTCAAAAGTACTTGCGCCGTTAATATTATTACCAAGACGCCTTAAAGGTGACCATTTCCCGTTTTTTCTATCCGAAGAAAAAATATCACAATTTTTATACGAAGTATAATCTGCCCGCTCATACTCACAAATCGTGATAAAAATATGATTATTGTCTATGGTAATTGTGGCTCCTCCTTGATTTCTGCCATCGTTAAAAGGAGCTTCCATGGGCCGTCCGCGTGAAAAAACAAAACCGGCAGAATCTTCCCATAAACGAATACTTAAATTCAGTTTTTCTTCTGATTTTTCATGGGCAGTATTGGCAAAACGAATGGTACGACGCGAAAAAATCATCAATTCTTCATCAGGAGAAATTAAAGGTAAATATTCATCTCTATTGGTACAAATTTCTGCCAATGGCTTAGGATTAAAAGGAACGGGATTATTAATCAATTCAAGATAGTAATCTACATTTTTGACCATTTTTTTGGCTTTACTCACCAATCTTGAATTTTCTTTATTGTTATCTAAAAACTGATGTAGAAAAAAGCCGGATTTTTCAAATTTTCGTTGCTGATAATAATAATCGCCTAAATAATAGGATGATGCATAGTAATTAAACGACGGACAAAGAGCTACTACTTTTAGAAAGTTTTTTTCGGCAATACGAAAATAGGAGGCTTCCTTTTTTTTATCGTCTGCACTTTTTACAGCTAATAGAAAATTAATTTCCCCAAGTTTATAATAGGCATCGGCAAAATCAGGCTCAATTTTAATTGCCTCTTTCAATAGAATTATGGTTTCTTTATGTTTAAAATCAGGATTGGCAAGTGCTTGTTTGTATAAATTAATTGCGACTTTGTTTTTAATTTCTTTGCAATCACCGCGCTGGGCATAAGTCTCTACAAAAAAAAGGCATAAAAACAAACATAGCAGATATAAGTGCTTTGATTGATGAATTAATATTTTTTTTAATATATATTCAATTGATAAGTGCTTGAATGCTATTTCTTCTTTCATAGAAACTAAATTGTTTATCTGAAATTTTGGCTAAAGCCTGTTTGCTATTTATCTATTTTCCGTATGCTAAAGCATACGGCTATTGATTATTGTTATTATCTAAAAAAACAAAGATTTGCAAAATGTTCTATTTTCTTAATATGCCTTATTAAAATATTCATATAATAAATTAGAACTACTTAAATACGATTACTTTCTTAATAGAAACTAAATTGTTTATCTGAAATTTTGGCTAAAGCCTGTTTGCTATTTATCTATTTTCCGTATGCTAAAGCATACGGCTATTGACTATTGTTATTATCTAAAAAAACAAAGATTTGCAAAATG
>JAKIUH010000135.1 GCA_021647685.1 Bacteroidales bacterium | reverse complement strand
ATGATTCACCTGACAATGATTCTCTCAACGACGCACTTAAAGATGCCGAAAGTTAATTTAAATTTATTAAATTATTAATTTATTAAATTAAGCTTTTGATGATTATTTGAAATTTGTTCGTCTTTTAAATTACCCCCAACATTTAATAACCCGTCAAAGCTAATTATTCCACTTCATTAAAATCAATAAAATCACGTTGTGATTTATATAGATTGACAGCCTGCAGCAATAAGTTCTTTGTTTCATTCAACATATTCAGGTACAAAATACTATTCCGGGTTCCCTCGCCATTATTTTTAATCCGCCTGATCTGGCTTTTACGCATACCCTTAATAGTTTTCAATAATTCTTCTTCCCGGTTAATAATATGCTTTTGCTCACTAAAATCATCCGATTCAATATGTTTTATAATCATCTTCAGGATTCCGGATAGTTTTTTATTGAGTTGTTTCAGTTCTGATATTTGTTCCGGCTTCAGGGGTTTATGTTTATTATCAACATGTTCGAGTGAAGGCTCAATGATAAATGAGATACTGTGCAGCATTTCGCGCATATAGTCGAGGACTGTTACCACATAATAAGCTGTTTCGATAGACTCTTCCTGCAGTTTTTCGATAATCAGATTGATATGGTCTTTCAGATATTTTGTTTTGCCGGTAATTTTATCAATTTTCTTTTTGGCCCGTTTTAATGTTTTTACATCCTCCTTTCTCAATCCTTCGACAAAATTTCCATATTCGGCAATGATATACTCAATATTATTGATAATTATTTTGGTAGATTTTACCACCATATTTTCATTATTCAACAGGAGGATTTCATTTTTGTTTTCGTCTTGCTCTTTACTTCTTTTTTTATGGAATTTTGATGATTTATAAAACATAAAAAATGCAACAAGCAACATCAGAAAAACAGCGATAAAACCGCCGTAATAAAAGAAGAAAGCAAAACCGAAGGCAATCGTAAAGGCAATTAAAGCAGTGAGAAACCACCCGCCGATTACCGAAAACACGCCCGAAATACGATAAACAGCACTTTCGCGTCCCCAGGCCTTATCGGCAAGTGAAGAACCCATGGCAACCATAAATGAAACATAAGTAGTAGAAAGCGGAAGCTTAAGCGAGGTTCCAAAAGCAATAAGCGCACTGCTTACCACTAATATAACCGATGCCCTTACAAGATCAAAAGCCGGGGCATCAACAGAGACAAGTTCTTTGGCCGGTGGCTCAAACTGTTTTTCAATACCGGCAAGTACCGGTCGCGGAATAATTTTCTTTATGGCCTGCGAAATATCTATACTGGCATGTACCAGCACTTTAGAAATTTTATTCGATTTGAAACGTTCGTCACCAATATCTTGCTTGGCCAAATCGACAGAAGTTTTAATCACTGATTTTGCTTTACTCGAAACAAAAAGAGTAACTACCATAATCAGGCCAGACCCCAAAAGAAAAATCAAAGGAATATGAACATTACCGCCAAGGGCTGTCATTAAAGTTGAGCCCGGATCCGCACCGGGGATATGACTAAAAACATCATAAGCATTAAAACCGGCGATAGGCACTCCGATAAAGTTGACCAGGTCATTCCCCGCAAAAGCCATAGCAAGTGAGAAGGTGCCAACCAGAACGATGAATTTAAGAATATTAAATTTAATTACTACATGCAAAAGTTGAAGGATTATTGTCCATCCCAAAAAACTGTAAAGAAGAATTAATCCGGCGTTGTTGGCAATCCAGTGAACCATATTCTCCGAAACAAAACCGGCACCTCTTACCCCCTTTATCAGGATGAAATAAGTAAGAATGGTGATCGACAGTCCACCCCAGACAGCACCGAATTTATTTATCCGCTTTTTGTAATTAAAAGAGAAAATTATCCGGGCAATATACTGGACAACAGCACCAACAATAAAGGCGACAGCCACCGACACCAAAATTCCCGAAATAATTGCCAGCGCCTTTGAAGAATTAATAAAATTGCCCAAATTAAGGGACTGATGAACATTTTCGAGCAGATGATTTTTGAATAAATATTGTTTGAAAGGCAATAATTTATCCGCAGGCCCCATCAATTTAATAGTGGCCATAGCTACAGCGGCACCCAGCAGGTTAAAAACAATGGAAACGGTAGTAGAAGTAGGCAGGCCAAAGGTGTTAAACACATCCAGCATGATAACATTAGCCACAATAACAGCAAGGAAGATGATCATTATCTCCGAAAAATAAAACATCTGCGGATGAAAGATCCCTTTACGTGCCACCTCCATCATACCACTCGAAAAGATGGTGCCGGCAAAAATACCGAAAGCAGCCACAATCATTATCACGTTAAACGAACTAACTTTTGAGCCTACAGCTGCATTCAGAAAATTTACAGCGTCGTTGCTAACGCCCACTATTAAATCGGAAAATGCCAGTAAAAACAAGATTCCGACTAAAATCAGATAAATATCTCCCATTAACTCAGTTTCAATTAAAGATGCAAACTTAATCATTCGTTTGCAAAAGATTTTCATCAAACAGCAAGAAGTTATTCACTGTTATTGAATACTTCTCCCCTGTTTAAACTTTTTACAAAAATTCATTTTCTCTATTTGTGAAAATGAAAAATGTTGTATATTTGCGCCCCTGAAACGGTGGATGTAGCTCAGTTGGTTAGAGCACTGGATTGTGGTTCCAGGGGTCGTGGGTTCAAGTCCCATCTTCCACCCTAAAAAATGCCCAAACAAATAAAAAGCTGTCTTTATCAGGACAGCTTTTTTCATATCCTTTAAACTCACTTCAAGTGATTATTATTCATCGCGGATGTTTCATATTTTCAAACAGCTTGTTGGTAAATTTTTACTTGAAATTTGTCAAAAAAAAAGACTCCATTATCCGATTAAAGATAAAATTTATTATATTCGTATCATTATTAATCACTTTAAAACAATTAAAATTATGGGACATCCTAAATTTTTAGTCAAAACAGGAAATGACGGAAAATATTATTTTAACCTAACTGCCAAAAACGGGCAAGTAATTTTATCCAGTCAAGGTTATTCTTCAAAATCAGGCTGTGAAAACGGTATTGCCTCTGTAAAAACAAACGCAAAAGACGAAATGTTTGAACGCAAAGAAGCAAAAGACGGACAAGTTTATTTTGTATTAAAAGCTGCCAACTCGCAAGTTATTGGTAAAAGTGAGATGTACAAATCAAAAGCATCTATGGAAAACGGCATTAAATCAGTAATTGAAAATGCACCTAATGCCGAAATGGAAATGGAATAAATCGTTTTCTTCAAAAAAACAAAGCCGATAGGAATGATTTCATCGGCTTTTTTATTTTACCTTAAATCTCGCAACTATATTCTACTGCAAAGCCAAATTGCGTACCATTATTGGGAATGCTCGAAAAAACCTACTCACCGTAACTAATGCTACGCCTGCGTTGCTTTTTTCTGCGCTACACCAATACTGATACACACTTTGACTTTTCGCTACGAACATAGCTGCGGATTTAAGGTAAACCTTAAATCCCGCAACTATATTCTACTATAAAACCAATTGTCTTTTAGAAAATTACATTTACATTTGGATGTGCTTTTTTATATTTATCCATAAAAGGTTTCATGATTTTTGTATTATAACACTTAAGAGTTTGCAAGCGTTCCAAATTCCAAATGGGTTTTAACCATCTTACCGGTGTACTTGAAAATTCTAAATGAACTAAATTATGCATATTTTCCAAGGCATTTAGGTTTTTTACTTTTGTGCCGGTAATTTTTAAAATTTTTAATTCTTTTAGCCCCGAAATGGCCGTTAAATCATCAACTTGCGTATTTGAACAATCTAAAAATTCTAATTTTGTGAGCTTTTTTACCGGTTCGAGACTGCGGATTGGATTATTGGCACATTTTAATTTTGTCAGGTTTGTTAAATTTCTTAGCGCCGTCAAATCCATAACATCTGTATCGGTAAATTTCAATACTTCGAGTTGAGTAAGCATTTCCAGCGGTTTTAAAGCTGTTATCCCTGAATTATTCTTCAAATCCAATTCGGTAATGTAACTCATTTGGGCAAGCTGTAAACGTTCGGGCTTTTTATCAAACGGAATTTTTTCTTTAAATATATTTTTCCAATTATCGTCCAATAAATTCCACCATTTTTTCAATTCTTCGGTTTGATAAACAACTACTGCATCAGGTTTACGTACTTTAAACAGGCTTACCGCCATTTTGTTCAATTTGGTGTTATCGGCATAAATCAATTTTAAGTTTTTCAGGTTTGCAATGGTCAGAAGTCCGTTTATATCTGTATTATCAGCATAAAGGGTTTCCAACTTATTGCAGCCCATTAAAGGCAGTTGATTGATACTTGTAGAGCTAATGTCTAAGAACTCTAAATTTGACAAATTACCAATTGGCGTTAAGTCCGTTATACCTGTTTGTTTGCATTTAATTTCTTTTAGTTCAATAAGTTTGGACAAGATACTTAAGTTCGTAACTTTTGTGTTGGAAATATCTATTTTTTCCAGATGAATTAAATTACTAAGCGGTGTAAGGTCAGCGATGTCTTCATTTCCTGAAATATCTAATTCTTTTATTAGTCCTAATTTATGCAATGCAATTTTATCGGGCGTATCGGTTTTCATAATTTGGGCAAATACTTTTTTCCACTCGGGGGACAGCGCTTTCCACCAATTCATCCAAACAGCTGAATTATACACCACTAAGGTATTTTTATGCTCTTGCATATAGGCATCTGCCATTCTTTTGGTAATACCTGTATTATCACAATAAACAGTACTTGGATTTAAAGTTTCTAAACTTTCAAGACTTGAAACTTTGGTGTTATCAAAATGAATAATTTTCAAATTTTTAAAGTTTTTCAGCAGGCTAATATCTGTAACGGCAGTATTTGAAAAGCTGATACGCTCTAAAAGTTTCATTTTTTCAATTCCCGACAAGGAATGAACTTTTGTATTGTCAAAAACGAAAACCTTAACTTTTGTATATCCGGCAAAAGTTTTCAAGTTGGTAATTGGCATACCTGAAAGTTTTAGTGTTTCGATATTTTCTAAGTATTCAAGTGGTGCAAGGCTATCCACTTTTGTATATTGCATCGAAAGCGTTTTCAGGCTATCCATATTTTCCAGCACAGAAATATCTTCAAGCAAAGTACTGTCAATAATCAATCTGCTAAGACTGCTCATATATTGCAGTGCATTAATATTTTTTACTTTTGTTGCACTTAAATCCAATTCTTCCATTTTATTCAAATTGCGCAAGGGATATAAATCGACAACATTAGTATGGCTGATGTTTAGTTTTTTTAATGCGGAAAATTTGCTTAAAGGGCTAATATCTTCAATTGAACGACCACTAATATCGAGTTTTGTAGCTTTTAACAAGCCTTTTATTTGCACAAACATTAAATCGCGTGCTTGCTTTTCACCTGTTAATGCTTTTTTCCATTCGGGCGAGAGTGCTTTCCACCAAGCTTCAAGGTCGGCTTCAACATTTAATTTAGTAGTATAAATACTGGCTATTTTAAGGGTTTGTTCGTCTTCATTTAAGTTAATTTCAAAATACCGGTCTTTAAAAACATCAATTTTTTCTCCTTTTATGGTAGTCCCTTTTATATTGCAAACCGTAATTACTTTATAAAAAGGTATATTCTCAGAATTAGTCAAACGTTCTACCTTTTTAATTTCAAAATTAAAACGAACATTTTTAAAAAAGAAATCAACATCTTGCAAATAAGCTTGAACATTTTTGTAAGTTACGGTTTCGCGATTTTCATCCAAATCATCTTCAATTTGCACTTTATCGTCTAAAAAAATCTTATCAAAACTTTGATTAATCATAATTTGCTTTTCTTTGACAGGGGTATATTTGCTGCCAAGAGCATTTAAAGTTCCTTGATAAAACCGAACAATTTGTTCTGCTTGCCTACTGTATTGGTCGGTTGTATCTTGTCCGTTTTGCGCAAATGAAAAGACCGAAAGCAACAAAATAGCGGTTAATAGTAGCTGTTTTTTCATGGAAGTTGGTTTAATAGTTAGTAGATTAATCGTGCTTTATTAATTGAATTAATGAATTTTTATCTTTTTCGGGAACTTTCATCAAATTAGAGATAAGCCATCCTGAATTATCTCCTTTACGATTAAAGTTTTGAATTTCGAAATACCAGTTTTTAACTTGAAAAACATGAAATTTTAGATTGGTAACTGTTTGAAACTTAAATTTCCCTTGTTTTAAATCTACCAGAAACAAAGTTAAATAATCCGGTTTAAAATTTTTATCGGTGTAATATTCAATTTTATCAGGATAACGGTCAAAAATTTTATGTAAATTCATAAAATCCAGTTCGTGGCTCATGGGGTGAATAAATTTAATCTCGGGCTCAGGTTTTTGGTAAAATAGTTTATCGTATCCGTACCAATACATATTGATTAAAGACCATTTGTATCCGCCGGTTTCTTTTTCAATTTTCATGTATAAAATTACATTCTCCTCCCTACCATTATACAAAAATTTGGTATTTAACTCTGCAAACCATCTATCACCATAAAAATCATAGTACAAAGGTTGCGATGTTTTGGTAATATCGTTAATAAATTCAGTTTTTAAATTAGCAGGAATACTATAATTTTCATCATCAAACAAATTTTTCAAATATCTTTTTCTCAAACTGACATTCCTGTATTTTTTATCCTTCGGATAAAGTCTTTTTCCGCGTAAATCTTCTTCGCCGTTAAACCGTCTGATAAACTGATTAATTTGCTTTGTTGAAGCATATAATGTAGAAATATCTTCGTCCTGAACATACTTTTGTGACAATACTGGAAAATTTATCGACCAAAGAAAAATAAAAAAAATAACTTGTCTCATAAATATTTATCTATTATTAGTGTCTGTCCATAAAGTCTATAAGTTACAATATTTCTGCTTACGCCCATTCATGGCTTTTATAACACTCTGACTTACAGCCCTGTGCTTTACACAGGGCTATTGCTTGTCGCCCACTTCGGGGCTATTGATAAAAAACGCTTGACTTTATAGACACACACTAATTAACAATTAACTGAATTTATTTTGTGGTTTCTTTTACACGAATATCTCCTAACAAGACATCCCAGAAACCAACGGGAATACCATCTATCTGGGTTTGTTTTCGTTCAACATAAACGGTAATATCTTTTTTGGTAGTATCCACATATTTTAATCCTTCTTTGGTAACACCTTCAAAACGTTGATAAATGGTTATCACCCCCACATACCGTCCATCGGGCTGCTTTACCAAATCGCTAACGTACTGTATATTATACCATGTAATGTTTACTGTTTGGTAATTTAAACGCATCAAGCGTTCCAGATATTCACGCACGGGATAATAAGTAACTTTTTTCCTGTAAAGCGATGAAACGCCCATTTCACTGCCTTCCATGAAAAGTTCTAAAGCACGTTCAATTACACGATTAGCTTCTGACCAAGGGGTGGATTTATCACCGATAATACTGATGTATTTGCTTAAATCACGTACTTTTTCAAGGGCTAAACTGTCCACTGCGGCTTTTCGTTCAGGGCTTAAGTCCTGAGCATATAAATTACTGCCCGCAAAAAATACGAACAAGATTAAAATTATTGTTAATGTGTTCATTCTAAATTATTTAAAATTTATTTTATTTTTCGTAAGATTAAAGTTTTAATTTTTTTATTTGCGCCCCACTTAATTTCATCAATTTTGTTTGTATTATTTTTTGTATCTTTTAAATAATTCAAGTATTTAGAAATGTTTGTAGGTTTGTCATAATCTTTAATATGTCCTTCTTCGGCAATAATTATTAAAACATTAGCCGTATTTGAACTAAACATCTTTAATGCCTCATCAATATACCTATTGGCTTGGTCTTCGCTGCCTGCATTAGCAATTTTTGAAAAATAATCTTCCAATTTATATTCCGGTGTAGATTTACGCTTAATTTCTTCTTTTTCTTTTGCAATTAGATTTTCAGCCTTAGCAATCAAGGTATTTAATTCATCATCATCAAGATTTTTGGCTTTTACATCGTTCAGGATTTTTTCTTTTTCTTCGATGCTCATATCCGGATTATCAAAAATCTTTTGCAAACTTGCTTTTGCTTCAATCAAGTCTGTGTTTACATCTTCAACAACTTCTTCATCATCAATGCTTACAGCCGGTTTTTTAGATTTACACGATGAAACACTTATTAAAAATAAAGCAATAAAAAGAATAAGTACTTTATTCATAATTTTTGAAATTGTAACAGGTAAAATGTTTCTTGTTTTCATATTAAATTTGTTTTAAGATTATTATTCAACGAAAATACAACATTATATTAAATGAATTACTCACAGAATGTTTTTTTATAAAATTTTAACATTTTTTGCAGCTCTTCGGAAACAAAAAAAACAAGTTTGATGTATTAGCTTAAAACGAATAAAATGGTAGTTTAGTCTAATAAGGAATAAAAAAATATTTTCACATATAACCGCTATTTGGTTCATAAGGAAAATGCGAGAAATATTCAATTATTAACGGTATGTACACCGATTTTAGTATAGGACAAGAATAGCCAAATTAACCTGCATAATTATGCTCTGCATGAGAAAAATTCATGCGTTTTTTCTTTTTCTAAGACGAGGCGCCGAGCCCTACCGCTGTATACTAACACTGCAAAGGGTTTGCAACGAAGTACCAGAAAAAAACTTTATGCCTGCTACAGACACAGAGACATGATCATTTAAAAAGATTAAGTAAATGAAAGCCTTTATTTTAGTATATGTTCTATGAAACTATTAAAATAATTAAAAAACAAACTTATGATACAACAGCAAAAATTTGATATAAAAGCGATGCAAGTACCAAATTATATAATCGGTAGATGCATCGCAATAATAGAAAAATAAAGATTTATCAATATAAGCATAGGTAAAACTAGCTTTATTATATACTATTTATCAGATATAATAAGATGAATCAATGTTTGATTTAATAATTTATAAGCAATTTCGCCAAAAGTTATAGGTCCTGTGGTACTCTTTATTTTTTTATTTTCTAAATCACCATATAAATAATTAAGTATGCAATTACAAGAAAACTCAGACTGAACTTCCAATTTAGGAATATTTTTTTCAAACTCATAAATGTAATTATCAATTTTCTTAGCAAATTTATAGATTCGATCATTAAAGACAGGAGCATAAAATCTTACTTTTTCATCCTCTACATTTTTTATACTTACATTTATCATTGCTCCTGAATAATCTGCAATAAGAGGACTTTTTACATCAATATTGTTCTTTTTCAGATAAGCTGACAAAAGAGTTTTCTCTCCATTAATAATACAATATTCACACTCAAATCCATCATTAAGAAATTGAATTTCATCACTATTTTCGTCACGTTCAAATATATTAACTATCTGTATCTCTGCAAATTTATCATCGGGTAATTTAACATGAATGGCAACTGCTTTATCAGAGTACACTTCTAATTTATTACCGTTAAATGTTTTGGGCTGCACGTTTTCAGATAAGTCATTGCCGGAGACCCAACCTATAATAGGATTTTTATACAAACCAACAAGATTATCTGCTTCTAATGCGTATTTTTTATGTATCTCTTTAAATGGAGGAATTATAATAAGCGTATATCCATTAGCATAAGAGTTTTTAGTAATATCATAAATGTTATTTTCATCATAAACTTTTATAGAATATTCATTACCAAATGTTGATAATTCGTTAACAAAAATATGAGTTTTACTAAAAATCCCTTTTTCTGTATCCATAAAGTACGGAGAGGTTCCTGCAATCCAATTACCTGCTGGTAATTGCGAGAGAATTTCCTCATCAGCTGCTAAAGATAAAAGTTTACCGGACTTAATTAGCTGAATTGTTTCTTGAACTGTATATAATTTACTTTCCATAAGTTTAAATTTAAAAAATTAAAGTTTTATTTTCAGACTTCTTACCTTGATTAAAAATTTGTCGGATATCATCTGCCATACCAATAGCCTTTTGATATTTTTCACACAAATCATAAA
>JAKIUH010000134.1 GCA_021647685.1 Bacteroidales bacterium | reverse complement strand
TTAGTATTTTAAAATTGGATTTTACATTCATTTTAGTAGCATTTTTAGTTTATTGTCGGGGTTTTAATCTTTATTGATGTTCAGGTTTTTCAATATTTTATCAGTGTTTGGATATAATATTTTAAAAAAAGTAAATAATAAGATAATTCCTAATACTAAAAGTAAATAAAATCCGGTAAACATGGAAATAAAGAAAAACATGAATGGAATTATGTGTAAAATTAACATTTTTATAATTGTCGCATTTCGATATTCTCTTATTTGTTTATTACGATCAGCATAGCTTCTGATTTTTATTATTAACTTATTAAAAATAGCATTAGCTCTATAATAACTCATTATGGAAATTATGAGTAAAATTAACAAAAAAATACCTTTTTGCATTTTATCAAAAGTTATATGCATAGAGCCCGAAGCGATAACCACCCAAATAACAAAAGCAAAAAACAGTTCTAACACTAGAAAAGAAAATAATATAATGCGTAATGTTTTGACTGTTTTTAAGATATTCATACTATATGCAGCTTATTTTAAGTGTATAAAGTTAAATAAAAAAGGGAAGCTATGCTTCCCTTTTTTATAAAATTGTAATAAATATTAGAAAGTTACTTTCAAACCAAAGTTAAAGGTTCTTGGCAATCCTAAATAAACTTCTGCGCGCATTGCGCTATGCGCAGGAGCACCGGCAACTGCATTATATCTACTTTCGTCTCTTGCATCCTGAACATACATTTCGTCTAACAAATTAAATACATGACCAGATAATGTCATACCCCATTTATCTGATTTGATTGGGAATTTGTAAGAGAAATGGAAATCAACTAAGCTATATGCTGGAGTTCTCCATACCTGAGTTCTATCATTCGGATCAGTTCTTGAAAATGGATCCCAATCAGCATAAAATTTCTTATAATGTCTGTAATCAAGTTGTAAACGAAAATCTTTAACAGGATAAACTGTTAACATAGCACCAACTTGTGTTTGAGGAGCATCACCAATTTTCAATCCATCTACATAATAGTTATAAGACTCCTCTGTTGGGGGTTGCCCTACATTATCATATGTATAATAAACACCACTTACATCATTTGTGTGTTCCCAATTACCAAACGAACCCATTACACCCACAGCCATAAAATTAAATGGATGATAATTTGCTTCTAATTCAAAACCTGTGTGTAGTTGATTCATTCCGTTTACAAACACATATCCTTCTGTTCCATCTTCATTAGTAATTCCTATACTTCTGGCTCTATCTTTCCACTCTGTATAGTAATAGTTTGCTTTAACATCAACCCTTTTATCAGGAGTAGCATAAATTGCTCCAAATTCAAATGCATTGAATTTTTCATTTTTCACTTCTGCTGCAACCGTTCCTGTTCTATCATTAATAATATTATCAAAAATAGGAGCTTTTGAAATATATCCATAGTTACCAAAGAAACTCAACCCACTGGTAGGGCGATAACTTAAACCACCTTTAATTTGATAACCGGGCAAATAATCAGTTTGTGAGAATAACTCATTACCTGTTCCATCGTCTACAAAATGGTTAGTATAGGTATATTTAATAAATGAATGACCAAATGTAGCATAAGCAGTAATTTTCTCATTGGTATATTCACCTTGCAAATAATATCCAAACCAATCTACAGTGTTGGTAAAATAATAATTAAATTTATCTCCTAAGCCTTTTTGATAATCGCTTGGGCTATCAAAATCATTACCATCCCAAAAATAATAAGAACCACCTAACAAATCACGAATTTCACGGAAGTGATCAATTTCGGCAGTTCTCCAATCAAGACCAACTGAAGCTTTAAAATTCTCATTAACTAAAATTTTCAATTTAGACAATGCTCCAACTGTCCATTGCTCATTTACGCTATTACGTAAAATACCTAAGGAACCATTTGAGCTTGCTTGATTATTTGCAATAGTAGCATCCCACATAACAAAACGTGACGGGCTAACAATTCCTTCGTTATAATTCCAACGCAAACTACCATAAGTACCACTACCTCCACCTTTACCACCAGAATAATATGCTACCGTATATAAGCTGATTTTATCAGTAAAATGGGAATACCAGTTCAGGTTAATTAAAGGCTTGTGATAATAGTTTTCTCTCTCATTAATAAAGTCACTGCTATGACGATCTTTAGCTTTTCCATTCCACCATTGTTGTCCGGTATAACTACTGCTAACAATATTCCAGTTTTCATTATAATAGCGTCCTGCTTTTGCATCACCATATCCGGGGTATTGTCTGTCTGCATCAGCTTCTGGATATGCATCAAGTCCTAATTGAGTATAACCCAACTCGTTTTGAGCATATTCGTGACTATAAGCTGCGGCATTTTGCTTATACAAGTTTTGTCCATGACGTTGAGGAGCACCCATAACAAAAAGTTCTAATTTATTCTTTTTGTTAATTTTAAAGGTTGATCCTAAATAATAAGCCCATGCATCAGTCCAAGTAGCATCAATAATACCTACACCGGTTTTACGTACAATCGCTGCACTTAAAGCAAATTTATCATTAATCATTCCTGTATTTCCTGATACAGTAGCTTTAAGGAAAGTACCCGAACCATATTCAAATTTTGCAGAACCACCTGCTTTTTTCTCTGCCGGACTTGTAATTATGTTCATAGTACCACCAATTGAAGGCGTAGCAAGGTTAACAGCACTTAAACCACGCTGCATCTGAATTGACGATGTAGCATCTGAAATACCGTCCCAGTTTGACCAGTAAACCCAGCCGTTTTCCATATCATTTACCGGTACACCATTAATCATTATGGCTACATTACGCTGGTTAAAACCACGAACATTAATACGTGCATCTCCTGCACCACCACCTTGTGCTGTAGAATAAACACTGGGGGTAGAGTTCATAATCAAAGGAATGTCTCTTGAACCCAATTGTTGTTCAATTTGCTTTTTCTCAATGTTTGAGATAGCAACCGGTGTTTCACGTTCCTTTGCACGATCTGCCACAACATAAATTTCATTAATTCCTTGTGTTTCTGCTTTTAATACAATTTCTCCTAAGCGGGTCATTTTACCTTGTGTAACAGTTACAGACATTGTTTTGCTTTCATATCCTAAAAATGAAATAACAATATCAAAAGTACCTGCTTGTGTTGGTAACTCAAAATCACCGTTTACATCTGAAATTGTACCTGTTGATGTGCCCTTTATCATGATAGCGGCACCCGGAAGCGGGGAATTAAACTCAGCATCTTTAATCGTGCCGGAAATTCCAGTTTGAGCATAACTGTATGCACTTGAAAAAATAAAAAGTGCAATCAGTAATAAACTTTTTAAAGAATTCTTCATAATTTAAAATAGATTAGGTTAATAAAATAAAAATTTAAAAAGTGGTGCAATGTTAATACTATTAATTGGTATAATCAAAATTGATTATGTTAAGTTTCGGTTAATTAATTAAAAATCCAATCAACAATTTTAATCGTTGCGCCTTTGTTTTGTTCAATGTAGTTTTTACAAATACCTCCTTTTTTCTTTATTAAATTGTTAGTAATTAATTCGTTAATTATATCTGCAAAATTTTTATTGTTTTTTATCGTGTAAGCTCCTCCCATACGAATCAGCTCATGTGCCTCTTGAAAATCTTCATAATCAGGACCAAAAATTACGGGTAAGCCAAAAGTAGCAGGCTCTAAAATATTGTGTATTCCGGTATTAAAACCACCGCCGATATAGGCAATATCTCCATATTGATAGATTGAAGAAAGCATTCCTACATTATTTATAATTAAAACTTCTTTTTCATCTAAATTTACTGTTTTTGCGTCGGAATATTTAAACGTACTTTTTTGCAAAGCACTTTCTATACGTTTTATATTGCTTTCCTGTATTTCATGCGGGGCTATTATATATTTCCAACCTTTATTTTTACTGTTATTTATGTAATCAATTAATATTTCTTCGTCCTCTTTCCATGTGCTTCCGGCTATTAATATCTTAGCATCACCTTTAAAATTTTCAATAACAGGATAATTTGAGGCTTTCTTTGCTATTTCTACAACTCGATCAAAACGCGTATCGCCTCCTACTCGCACATTAATATAGCCCAATTTATTTAACAACTGCTTAGATGTTTCATTCTGAACAAAAAAATAATTTATGGTATTAAGCATCTTTCGGTACCAAAATCCATACCATTTAAAAAAGATGTGGTTTTTACGAAAAACTGCCGATACCATATAAACGGGTATCTTCTTTTTTTTCAGATACATTAAATGATTGTACCAGTACTCATATTTTATAAATAAAGCCATTTCGGGCTGGAGTATATTGATGAAAATTTTAGCATTTCGAGCAGTATCTTCCGGTAAATAAAATACATAATCGGCATATTCATAATTTTTTCTTATTTCGTAGCCTGAAGGAGAAAAAAATGTGAGTATAATAATATATTCCGGTCGGGATTTTTTTATATGCTCAATAATTGGTCGTCCTTGCTCAAATTCACCTAAAGATGCAACATGTACCCAAATCCTTTTTTCATTGCTTTCTGTACTAAGCTTTTCAGAAATTCGCAATAAAAGTTTTTTTCTGCCGTTTATCCACAGTTTAGCTTTGCTGTTGAATGGAGAAACAACAATCAGCAATAAACGAAAAATAATCAAGCCCAACTCGTATAGATAGCTCATTTAATTTTACAGAAAAAAATAGTGTACGAATTTAATAAATTAATTTTAATTTTACAAAATTGTTTATTATCAGTTAGTTCCTGAGGTTATTGCTGGCAGTTAGTATTAATTTACCGTTTAAAAAATTCATTCAGTGTAAAAGTTTCCTTTGCTCGTATGCCTTTTTCTGTTTCTTGTAATGTACAACACTCATGATACAAATCATGCTCAAAAAATAAAATATAATTATTTTCCATTGCGTCTTTGAAAAAATGCTTCCTGTCTTCAAGTGTTACCAAAGGCTGAGTATCATAACTCATTATATAAGGCATTGGTAAATGCGCTACGGATGGAAACAAATCGGCAGTATAAGCAAAATTTTGACCGGACACATTTACTATGGGGATAACTTGTCCTTTTGTATGTCCATCAAAAAGTTTAACCTGTACATTGGGTAATAACTCATGCTCTTCTTCAAAAAGATGAAGTACATTATGCTCTTGTAAAGGCAATATATTTTCTTTTAGAAACGAAGCTTTTTCTCTACGGTTTGGATGCGTTGCCCATTCCCCCTGTTGTTTGCTGGTATGCTATTTTGCATAGGGAAAAGTTGGTACAAGTTCAGATTTTTCATTATATTTTACAGCACCTCCTACGTGGTCAAAATGCAAATGGGTTAATAGTACATCCGTAATATCATCGGTTGTATATCCGTGTTTTTGTAAAGATTTCTCTAATGTATCTTCTCCGTTTAAATAGTAATGTTTCAAAAATTTCTCATCTTGTTTTGTACCTATTCCCGTATCAATTAATATTTTTCGCTCATCATCTACTATGAGCATGCAGCGCATAGCCCAGTTGCAAAGATTATTTTCGTCGGCGGGATAAAGTTTTTGCCACATTACTTTGGGTACTACTCCAAACATAGCACCTCCATCTAATTTTAGGTTTCCGGTTTCTATTGAGTATATTTCCATAATGGTTTGGTTTTTTATTAAGGTATTCTTATTTTTCCATATACTGCTTAACAATTTTTGCAATATATTTACCGATTATATCAAACTCTAAATTTACAACAGTACCTTCTTTGATATTATGAAAATTAGTAATATCGTATGTGAAAGGAATAATTGCCACTTGAAACGAATTCTCTTTTGAGTTTACCACTGTTAAACTTACTCCGTTTACTGAAACAGAACCTTTTTCAACGGTTATGTTATCTATTGAAGGCTTATATTCAAAAGTGAAATACCAACTGCCTTCAACTTCCTCAACTTTTGTGCAGGTAGCCGTTTGATCTACATGCCCTTGAACAATATGTCCGTCAAGTAAGCTATCGGGCTTCATACTACGCTCCAGATTTACTTCATCGCCTATTTTAAGTAAACCTAAATTTGATTTTATCAAAGTTTCTTGTATAGCTGTTACGGTATAGTTCTTATCTGTAACATCCACAACTGTGAGGCAAACACCGTTATGCGACACACTTTGGTCAATTTTTAATTCGTTTACAAACGAACACTCCAATGTAATATGTAAATTTTCTTGCTCTTTACGTAAATTTACTACTTTGCCCGTTTCTTCTACAATACCTGAAAACATATCACTTATCTTTAAATTATTTATTAAATCTTTTCAGGCAAAATTATAACAAATTTATCAATTCAATAAGCACATTTTTGAATATATGTCTTAAAACAGAAAACGTAGGAAACAAAAAAACAAAAAAAAGTTTCCATTGTTTAAAAAGTTTTCTTAGTTTTGCGGCATGGAATTGAATGAAATTTTAGCCCGGACTTTTAAATTGTACCACAAATACGCAATTAAAAGCGTAACCATGGATGATGTTGCTCGTGAATTGGGAATATCAAAAAAAACACTGTATCAACATGTTACCAATAAATCAGAATTGGTAGAAATGGTTATAAGGAGTGAAATGGAGAAAGCATCTCAAAAGCACATGAGTATTCAACAAATGAATTTGAATGCTATAGAAGAACTTTTTGAGGTGAGTAAAATAATGAATGAGCATTTAAAAAAGCACAATCCGGCTTTGTTTTATGATTTACGTAAGTACTATCCTAAACTTTATCATGAGATAAAAAAAAATAAACGGGAAAAAACCTACGAATCTGTGTTGAGAAATCTAAAAAAAGGAATTTTCGAAGGTTTGTATCGTAAAGAAATCAAAGCTGAAATAATTGCTAAATTGTATGTTTCCAGGATTGAGCATAGTTATGAAGAAAGTATTTTTTCTTTAGAGGAAATCACGTCTATTGAAGTTTTTAATGAAATTTTAATTTATCACTTACATGGAATATGCAATGAAAAAGGTCTTGATATATTAAGAGAAAAACTTAAAAAACAAGAATTGAGATAAAATAATAAAAATCGGTAACTTAAACATCTATAAATGAAATATTTAATACAAATCATTCTGGTTTTACTATTGGCTGAAAGCTCAGCATATACGCAAACTGACAGCGTAACGGCAAAACATTATTTGTCCTTAGAAGACGCAAAAAATTATGCAATAGAGCATAACTATCAAAACAAAAACTCTGCTATTGATAAAGACATATCAAAAAAACAACAATGGGAATATTTGGCTATAGGTTTCCCACAATTAAATGCAACAGCAGAATATCAAAATATGTTAAATTTACCAACATCATTACTTCCCGGTGAGATTGTTGGCAGACCTGGTGAGTATATTCCTGTTCAATTTGGACAGCAGCATAATGCAAGTTGGGGTGTTACTGCAACGCAAATTATTTTTAACGGTTCGTATATTGTAGGCGTAGAAGCTGCAAAAATTCTTACAGAACTTGCCAGCCAAACTTATACAAAATCAAGTCTTTCAATTGAGGAAACAGTTACAAAATCTTATTATCTTGTATTAATAGCTGAAGAAAGCAAGAAGATTTTGGAAGAAACTAAAGTGAATTTTGAAAATCTATTAAAAGAAATTGAAGAAAGTCATCGCCTAGGCTTTGTTGAAGATATTGATGTAGATCAGTTGCGACTAACTAAGCAAAACAACGATAACACCATTATTTCAATTGATAATCAGATTGAATTAGCCTATCGTTTATTGAAATACCAATTAGGAATAGATTATAACGATAAGATTATTTTAACCGATAGTTTGGATAAATTTACAAAAAATATTGATGATGCATATTTGTTAGGAGAACAATTGGAACTCAATAAAAATATAGATTATAAAATCATGCAGTCGCAGGAAGGTTTAAAACTTTCGGCATTAAAAAATGAAAAATCACAGTATCTACCACAGATTTCTGGTTTTATGAGTTATTCGCAAAATGCATATGATAATGATTTTTCCAAATTGTTTTCTAAGTGGTACACAACACACATTGTAGGTATTCAAATTAATATTCCGATTTTTTCCAGTGGAATGCGGAATGCAAGAGTACAGCAGGCTAAATTGGTGCTTGAAAAAGTAAAAAATTCAAAAGCCGAATTAGAACAAGGTTTAAATTTACAGGTAGAGCAATTACGTAGTAATTATATCAATGCCAAACTCAAGTTTGAAAATGAAAAATGGAATATGGAATTATCAAAAAAAATCAATAATAAAACTGAAAAAAAATACAAACAAGGTATGGCATCTGCAAATGATTTAATGCTTACTCAAAATCAATATTTAATGGCTCTGAATAATTACTACCAAGCATTATCTCAATTATTATCGGTAAGTTCCGAGCTTTATTATCTCTTACAGAAAAATTAAACATACAGATATTATTTAAATAATCAAAAATATAATTACTTATAAAATGAAAAAAATAATAAGCATCATATTCATAAGTTTATTTTTTGCATGTGGACAATCAAATAATCCGGAAACTATAAAAAAGCAAATTGCTGAATACAAAAGTCAAATTGCCGATTTGGAAAATAAAATTGATGAATTAAATACGAAATTAAAAAATCAAGGAATTAATTCAAACACCGTAAAACGTATAAGAGTTAAAACTCAACAAGTTTTACCGGTACATTTTGTTCACTATGTTCACTCTGCCGCTTCCTTAGAGGCTGTTAAAAGTGCATTTATTAGTCCTGAAATTAGCGGACAAGTTAAAAAAATTCATGTAAATGAAGGAGATTATGTAAAAAAAGGACAATTATTAGTTTCCTTAAATTCAGATATTATAGAGAGCAATATTAAAGAGTTGGAAACCAATCTTAAACTGGCAAAGACACTTTACGAAAAACAAGAGGAATTATGGAAACAGCAAATAGGCTCAGAAATACAGTACCTTGAAGCTAAAAATAAAAAAGAAAGCCTTGAAAGTAAACTCAATGGTTTATACATTCAGTTGGCAAAGTCTAAAATTAAAGCACCTATTTCAGGTATTGTTGATTTAATTAATGTTAAAGAAGGTGAATTAGCTATGCCCGGAGTACAAATTATTCAAATGGTAAATATTTCCACATTTTATGTAAATGCTGATGTTTCCGAAAAATTTATTTCGGTAATTAAAAAAGGCAGTCCGCTAAAAGTAAGTTTTCCTAGTTTTCCTGGCTGGAAAATTGATACCAAAGTTTATCGTATCGGAAATGTTATTAATCAATCAAACCGTACATTTAGAGTTCAAGCCAAAATCTATAATAAAAACAATATGTTAAAGCCTAATATGCTGGCAAAAATTACTTTTCTTGATTTCGAAGTGGATAAAGCTCTGGTTGTACCTTCAATCATAATTAAAAAAGATTTCAAAGGAAGTTATTTATACATTGTTGCAAAAAACAATAATGGATACACTGCTCAAAAAAGATATGTGAAAACATCGCTCTCGAACGATGAAGGAACTATGATTACCGAAGGTATTTCCGAAGGAGACAAAGTTATTGTTAAAGGATATAATTTAGTAAAAGACGGTGTTGATATTAATATTATAAATGATTAAATACGTAGTATTTAATCATTTATATCTTAGAAAATTTAAAAATCTGTTAAACATGCAGTAAAGAATAAAATTTATGGACGATAAAGAAAAAAAAGTATTACGTGAATTTGGGTTGACTACCTACGCATTAAAAAATAAAAACACCATATTTTTAATCACATTTGCAATTATTCTTTTTGGAATTATGTCTTATTTATCGCTTCCAAAAGAACTAATGCCCGAAGTAAACATTCCTACAATTATTATCCAAACCGTTTATCCCGGAAACCCTCCGGCAGATATGGAAAACTTGGTTACTAAAGTAATCGAAAAAGAAATTAAAACCATTAAAGGAATTGACGATATAAAATCTACATCCAGCCAAGATGTTTCAATGATTATTATTGAATTTAATTTTGATGTGGACATAAAAGATGCTTTGCAAGATGTAAAAGATGCTGTAGATAAAGCAAAAAGTGACT
>JAKIUH010000133.1 GCA_021647685.1 Bacteroidales bacterium | reverse complement strand
GTAAATATTGTTTAAAAATACACAAAGCCTTGTTTATATTTTGAAAATCCTTAATTATTTCTTAAATTTAATGAACTATTTTTAATAATAGTTTGGTACTTTTTTTTGCAGAAAATCATTTTGGGCTAAAGCCCATAAAACTATGCAAATACGATAAACCCTGACTTAAATGTCAAGGCTGTTGATTGTGCTGATATACAGCACCTTAAAAAAACTTAACGAACTATTGTTAAGAAAGAAACCTGTGAAAACTTTTGTCTAACCTAAAATGCATATAATGATACTAAAATTTAATCCAAAGCTTCAAAGCATTCCGGCAGCAATAATGCTGCTTTTATTATTTTTAACCGCTTGTGCCGAAACTGAAACCGAAAAAATTAATCGTGAGTTTAAAGAGTTTGTTACTCAATACGAGCAAAAAGTGATTCCTCTTTACCAAAAGTATAACGAAGCCGCTTATAATGCTGCAGTGAGTGGTGATGAAAACCAGTACAAATTAGCTACTGAATATAAAATAATGTTGAGCAAAATACATTCTAACAAAGAAAGTTTTAAAAAATTAGAATACATTAAAAATTCAAAACTTATATCGGATACTATACTTGCAAGAGAATTGGACGAATTGTATAATTTGTTTTTACCTAATCAGATAGAAGAGGGTAAATTGGTAGAAATAATTACTTTAGAAAATGAAGTAAGAAGAAAATTCAATACATTCCGCCCTGAGATTGACGGTAATATTGTATCGGTTAACAAGATAGAAGAAGTACTACGGACTTCAACAAATGAAGAAGAATTAAAACAATACTGGGAAGCTAGTAAAAGAGTAGGAAATATTGTTAGCCAAGATTTAATACAATTGGTAAAAAAACGTAATGAGGCAGCAAAAGAACTTGGTTTTGCCAATTATTATGAAATGATATTAAAAACCAACGGACAAGACCCCGAAGAAATAGAAAATATTTTTGATGATTTGGATATGCTTACAAGGGGACCTTATATGCAATTAAAAGAAGAAATCGATGCTTATTTATCTGAAAAATACAATACAGAACCTGACCGGTTGATGCCTTGGCATTATCAAAATCGGTTTTTTCAAAAAGCACCGGTTATTTATAATATTAATTTTAACAAGTTTTATAAAAATATTAAGCCTGTTGATGTAGTAAAAAAATATTTTAAAGGCATCGGTTTGAATATTGACGATGCATTAAATAATAGCGATTTATATCCGAAAGAACGTAAAAGCCAATTGGCTTATACTACCGATATTGACCGAAAAGGCACTGTACGAATACTTGCCAATATTGAAAATTCACAAAGCTCAATGACTACATTGCTTTACGAATCAGGATTTGCAGCTTATTTAAAATATATTGACAAAGATTTGCCTTTTACATTACATAAACCGCCACAATTTGCTGCTAACGATGCGATTGCCACCTTATTCAGCAGTTTTTCAAGCAATATTGGTTGGATTGAGAAAATGCTGGGAGTTTCAGAAAAAAATACCAATAAATTTAAAGATGCCAGTTTAAAACAGTTACGTTTAGAAAAATTTGTATTTGCACGTTGGGCACAAGTAATGTATCGTTTTGAGCGGGAACTTTATGACAATCCTGATCAAGATTTGAATACACTTTGGTGGGATTTGGTAGAACGATATCAACTACTTAATCGCCCGCCGGACAGAGATGCCCATGATTGGGCAACAAAAACGCATCTTATAACCATGCCTTGTACTTACCATAATTATATGCTGGGTGAGTTAATTGCTTCGCAAATACATTTTTATGTAAAACAAAACATTTTAAAAGACGATGGCAGTGCTTGCGATACAAAATGTATTGATAATCCTGATGTGGGAAAATACATGATAGAAAAATTATTTAAACCCGGAGCAAAATATGATTTAAATCAGTGGTTAAAAAATTCAACCGGTGAAACCTTATCGCCGGACTTTTATACTAATCAATACATTAAGATTAAGTAAAACCTAAATCCGTATTTAAGTAAAAAAAGCGAAGTAAATTCAAATACTTCGCTTTTTTTATTTTCTCGGATGTAAACTATCTTTTTACAAGCAAGATAAACTGAATTTCAGGACTATTTCAACCATTTATCCAACCATTTAAAAAATTCTCTTTGCCAAAGAATTCCATTTTGTGGATGCAATATCCAATGATTTTCATCCGGAAAATAAAGTAATTTTGCAGGAATTCCACGAATTATGGCTGCATTAAATGCGCTCATTCCTTGCGAATCAACAATCCGGTAATCTTTTCCGCCATGAATTACCATAATTGGCGTATCCCATTTATCTACAGAACGGTGGGGCGAATTAGCATAAGAGCGTTGAGCAATTTTATTCGATTTATCCCAATAAGGACCCCCTAAATCCCAATCAACAAACCACATTTCTTCTGTTTCGAGATACATTGATTCAAGGTTAAAAATCCCGTCATGTGCAATAAAAGCTTTAAAGCGCTTATTATGATGACCGGCTAACCAATAAATTGAAAATCCGCCATAGCTTGCACCAACAGCTCCTAAGCGTTCTTTATCCACATAAGGCTCTTTTGCCAAGGCATCAATGGCACTTAAATAGTCTTTCATGTTTTGTCCGCCGTAATCACCGCTGATTTGCTCGTTCCAGGCTTGCCCAAAACTTGGTAAACCTCTACGGTTAGGTGCTACTACAATATATCCGTTAGCAGCCATCATCTGAAAATTCCAACGGTAGGAAAAAAACTGACTTACCGATGATTGCGGACCTCCTTGACAATATAAAAGGGTGGGATATTTTTTAGCAGGATCAAAATTTGGCGGATAAATTACCCATGTAAGCATTTTTTTTCCATCGGTGGTAGGTACCCAACGCTTTTCTACTTTTCCCATTTTTATTTGGTCAAGAATTTCTTTATTTTCAAAAGTAATTTGTGTTTCTTCTCCCGTAGCTTTATTTACGGCATACAATTCAGAGGGTTTACTCATTGATTGTTTGGTAACTATCAATACATCGCCGGCAGGAATTGCCGAATAACAATTATGATCGCCCTGAGTCAGTGCTTTGATTTTACCGTTTTCGGTATTTAAAGAGTAGATTTGAAAACGGGCATGCCAATCGGATGAAAAATAAATAGTTTTATTGTTATTGTCCCAAACAAGAGCACTTGCATTTTGATCAAAATCTTTGGTATAATCCTTTTTTTCTTTGGTTTCAAAATCATAGACAAATAAACGGTTTTTATCTGCTTCATAACCATCGCGTTTCATGCTTTGCCATACTAATTTTTTTCCGTCGGGCGAATAAACAGGTGCTACATCGTAACCTTTCATCCCGTCGGTAAGATTATACTGTTTACCACTTGTTACATCGTAGATGTAAATATCTGAATTGGTAGAGAAAGCATAAGCTTTTCCGGTAAGTTTTCTTGATGTGTAAGCGATGTTTTTACTATCTGGGCTCCAATTTATTTGCTCCATGCCTCCAAAAGGCTTTAAAGGGGAATGATAGGGTTCACCTTCCATAATATCTTTTGCATTCTTCAAACTTTCGCCGTCATAATCTGCCACAAAAATATGCGAATAAGTACTTACCCACTCGTCCCAGTGCCTATACATTAAATCTGTGGCAATCATAGCATTGGCTTTATACAAATCAGGATAAATATCATGAATGTCTTTGCCTACTTTAACTTCTTTGGTGAAAAGAATTTTACTCATATCCGGTGCATATTTAAAACCGGTAATTCCGCCTTCAATTTTGGATATTTGTACAGGATTGGTACCATCAGGATTTATTTCCCATAGTTGAACAGAACCGCTTTTACTTGACAAATAGCCAATTTTACTGCCATCGGGTTTCCAAATTGCATTAAACTCGCTTTCGGGTGTATGTGTTATTTGCTTTACATTGCTTCCGTCAACATTCATTACAAACAACTCCCTGTTGCTTTTGTTTTCAGGAATACTGTAATAGCTTACACCGTAAAGCACTTTTTTCTTATCGGGTGAAACCTCTGCACCACTTACCCGCCCAAAAGACCATAATACTTCGGGTGTCATTAAATCGCTTTTTAGCTTTAAATGGCTTTTTTCAATAAGCTTTGGCTTTTTATTGGTATTTTTTAAACTGTCCTGTTCACTATTTTGCGTAGTACAAGACGCAAATAATAAAATTACGAATAGTAAGATTTTAGATTGCATATATAAATGTTTTATTGGAAATTAAGTTGTCAAAATATACTCAAAAGTAAAAAATACATTGTTATTATCATAAAAATATAATAACTTGCTAAAAAACAGCAACTTAAAACCTATAACAAATACCTTGTATTCAGATAATTATAAAAAAATAATAAAATTATAGAAAATTTAGCTATCTAAAAAAATGGTATATTGCAACAAAAAGAATGAATAATAGAGTAAAATTTATTGAACACAAAGGTAGGAAAATCATTTATTTGGATTTTTCAAATATGCATGGTGAAGATTTAATAAAAGTAGTGCATGAATTTGAACAGATTGTTATAAATAGTAGAGATAACAAGTATTTATGTTCATTAACCAATTTTACGAACTCACACATTTACGGTGATGGTTTAAGAGAAATAAAACGTGTTGCTAAACGTGTTCGTCCATTTTTATACAAACGTGCTGTAATAGGAATCACCGGTGCAAAAATGGTTTTGTATAAAATGGTGAATTTTTTTGCAGGGGGAACTCCTACAAAACTATTTGCAAGCATTGAAGAAGCAAAAGATTATTTAGCCAAAGAATAGTATATTACCTAAATTGAGCGATTGTAAACTTTGAAAATGACTAATCATTTAGCACTCAAAGAATTTCTAAAATTTCTCAGATACCAACAAGGTGTCTTCCAAATTTATAGAAATCTTTTAGCACCAAAGCATTAGCCATTTTCTTTGTTCCCAACCGCTCAATTTAGGTATTACTGTAAATAAACCCTTTTTACTCTTGAAGATATTGATGTAAAAACTTCGTAAGGAATCGTTCCAATTAGCTTTGCTAATTGATTTACCGGCAATTGTTCTCCAAATATAATTACTTCATCATCTTCATTTGCCAATATATTATTAAGCTCAATCATACTCATATCCATACAAATATTTCCGATAAAAGGTGCAAAATCTCCGTTAATAAAAACTTTTCCTACACCATTGCTTAATTTACGATTTAAACCATCGGCATAACCTATGGGCAGTATCGCAATTCGTGTATCGTTTTTAAGCCTAGCAGCACGTGAATAACCAACAGTTTCGCCGGCTTTTACTTTTTTTATTTGGGAAATATGTGTTTTTAAGGTACTTACATTTTTTAATTTTGATTGATTATTCGGACTAATTCCATATAAACCGATACCAAGACGTACCATTTCAAATTGTGCTTCGGGAAAACGCTCAATGCCGGATGAGTTTAAAATATGTCTGCTGAATTTATAAGGTATGACTTCTTGAATTTTTTTACAAGCCTGTTTAAATTCTTTAATTTGTTTTAGTGTAAATTTATCATGTATGGCTTCGTCACTGGCAACAAGGTGTGAAAAAACAGACTTTATTTGAACAGATTTACAATGTTTTAATTTTTCAATCAATTGATCTGTTTCACTTAAATCAAAACCTAAACGATGCATTCCCGTATCTATTTTAATATGTACCGGATAAGGGTTTACACTGTATTTTTGTGCTGTTTGCTCAAATTTGTTTAAGGAAGTAAAATTATAAATTTCAGGTTCTAGTTTATACTCGATAAGTTGAGGAAAACTTTCAAGGTTTGGATTCATTACCATAATGGGCAAGCTGATACCTGCAGTACGTAAAGCTATGCCTTCATCAACATAGGCAACACCCAAATAGTCAACTTTTTGATGAGCTAACCATGAGGCTATTTCATAAGAACCGCTACCGTAGGAAAACGCTTTTACCATAATCATTATTTGCGTTTCTTTTTTTAGTAGCGAGCGATAATAATTCAAATTGTGCTGCATATTTTCCATATTTATTTCCAATACGGTACGATGTTGTTTTTGTTGCAGCACTTCATTTATTCTATCGAAACGGAACTTTCGGGCTGCTTTTAACAGAATGGCCTGATTTTGAAATTTTTTAAGTTGTTTGCTATGCAAAAGTTCTTCTGTATGGATATAGTTCTGTATCTTCCCTTTGAAAAAATTACGGTATTTGAAAAGTTTTTCGCCAACCAATATCAGCTCATCTAGAGGTGCTTTATTAATCATTTCAGCTAATTGTTCATAAAGCTCTTTTTCATTTTGTGCCGTTTGTAAAACATCTGAAATTATTAAACTTTTATTTTTATGCTGATTCTGCCGGTTAAGTACATCAAGGGCAATTTGAATAGAATTAAGGTCGGAGTTATAGGTATCATTAATCACGGTACAATTATTGATTCCTTGCACTATTTCCAATCGCATAGCAACCGGATTTAAACCCGCAAACCGTTGTGCTTTTTTGTTTGAAAATAAATTTTGCGAAAGCAGAAATGCCAATACATGTATGGCATTTTCAAGCGATGCTTTATCTGTAAAAGGAATTGTTATGGATGATAAACTATCTTTATGTGAAAAAGTGATTTTTGTTTGTTTCTCTTTTTTGCAAATTTCATGTATTTTTAAATCAGCCGTTTGCTTTTTTGACCATGTGAATGTTTTTAGTTTTTTAGGATTAATTGTTTTTTGTACGGCTTTATGAATTAAATTATGGTCTTTGCAGTAGATTAATAAACCGGAATGAGAAAACAGTTTTAATTTTTCATGAATTTTATCTTCTGTATTTTTGAAATTTTCTTGATGGGCATCGCCAATATTGGTAAATATTCCAATTTTGGGAGTAATCATTTTTTCTAAATTTTGCATTTCTCCGTATTGTGAAATTCCGGCTTCAAAAACAGCTAAGTCATAGTCTTTTTTCATTAATAAAACTGATATGGGTACACCAATTTGTGAATTATAACTTTTGGGATTACGAATTATTTTCAAATCATTATTTAACACTTGAAAAATCCACTCTTTAACTATAGTTTTACCATTACTGCCTGTTATTCCTACTACCGGATAATTAAAAGATTTTCGATGCTTTGCTGCCCATTTTTGTAATGTTTTTAAGGTATTTTCTACTATAATAAATTGAGCATCTTTTATTTTTTTTGCATTTTCAGGAATGTATTCTATCAAAAATTTATGAACACCTTTATTATATAGTTCCAAAATATAATTATGCCCATCATTACGTTCGCCTTTTATTGCCGCAAATAAAACATTGTCTTTCAGTACTAAACTGCGACTATCGATAATAATTGTGGGAGTATTTAACAGAAATTGTATTTGATTTTTATCTGTATGCTTATTTTTACTATCGATTATTTGATATTTATTCCCTAACTCTTTGTTTACTAATTGTCCGTTTCTTAATCCGGCATAATCGCGTGCAGAAGAAAACACCCAATCGTAAGCATTTTTCACGAGACCGGCTGTAACCGGCTTTTCATGGATATAATCAAAACATATTTTCGGATAATCTTTTTTGCTATTGTTTATCAACGAAATTCCACGCTCTATAATAAACCCGGGTGTGTTTCCTAAAGGGCAATTTACACATTCAATTTTAGTATGTGCCCTGAATAAAGAACCACTTAACTTTTGCTGTTTATTTACCCCACGGGTATAAGAACGTAACATAATGGCTATTGATTCGGTAAAATTTCGTTTCTTGGACTCATCAGATGACTTTAAGTCATCAGATGAGTTTTGTGGAACCGGCAGTTCTAATTCATTTACCAAAATCATTAAATGAAAATGATTGGGCATTAAGCACCAGGCCAATATATCGGCATATGGCAAAATAAACTGCCTGATTTTTTTTAAAAAATACAAATAATTATCTTTATTATAAAAAATTTTACGGTAATTATTTCCATGATTATAAATATGGTAGATATATCCTTTTTCAAACTGCATAATTATCTCAATTTTTGCTAAAATGCTTCTGACAGTAATCTGATGACTTAAAGTCATCTGATTACTACAAAATTATCAAAAAACTTATCATTTTATCGTAATTAAAAAAATTAACATCTAATTTTGGGTTAAATTTAGAATGATGAAAAAAACATTAAAATTAAAGATTTATTTAAGTTTTCTACTTTTAATTGCGATGCTGGCAGTTGCCGGAGTAGTTTCTATTTATGAATTTCATAAATTAAGTGATAATCTTCAATCATTGATAGAAGATAATTACAAAACCATAAAAGAAGCAAAAAATATGGTAGAATCATTAGAGCGTGAAGATAGTGGAGTTTTACTTTTAATGATGGGCGAATGGGAAAACGGTAGAACAATTATTGATTCGGCAGATAATACCTTTAAAAAAGCTTTTGATATAGTAAAAAACAATATTACCGAAGCCGGCGAAGACAAATATATCATTAATATTAAAAACAAATATGAAGTTTACAAAAAAGAATGGCTTTTGCCTGTTGTAGGGACTTCAAAACAAAATGATATAGTTTGGTATAAAAACAATGTTCATCAAAAATTTTTAGATGTAAAAGAAGCTGTAAACAGTTTAATTATATTGAATGAAGAAAGCATGCATGATACTGCATCAACAATAAAAGATAAGGCACATAGGGCAATTATGCCGGGAATTGTATCCATAATTGCAGCCCTTATTTTTTCTTTGATGCTGAGTTTCTTTATTACCCGTTATTTTGTTCACCCAATCGAGCAATTGGTACAAGCAGTTAAGTTTTATGAGCCTAATCAAAAATTGTTGAACTCTAATATTAGTTCCAATGATGAAATAAAACAATTAGAACAATCCATAAATAATCTTTTGGTACGATTGGTTAATGAGAATAACCGTTAATAAAAAGAGCATAGAAAGTAATAAATTATCTTATCCGAAAATTAAGAAAAGAACTTAGATGAAGAAGGAAATTATAATAAAACATTTGGGATATGTATTACTGATAAACTCAATTTTTTTGTTTATCTCTTTTTTAATTTCATGGTATTTGAATGAAGAATCTGCCATTCCCCTAATTTTTAGTGCTATAATATGTATTATAGTGGGAGGTTTCCCTCTGGTTTTTGTTGAGCCTACAGAAAGTATTAGCTTTGGAGAAGGCTTAACTATTGTAGTTTTGGGTTGGTTGCTTACTTGTTTGGTAGGTACATTGCCATATATTATGTGGGGTGGTGAATTTACTTTTGCAAATGCATGGTTTGAAAGTGTTTCGGGCTTTACAACTACAGGTTCAACCATTTTAAATAATATAGAAGGATTACCCAAAGGGATTTTGTTTTGGCGCTCATCTACTCATTGGATTGGAGGAATTGGTATAATTTTGTTTGTTTTATTAATTCTTCCACAAAAAAAGGGAGACAAGATTAATATTTATAATGCAGAAATATCTGATTTATCAAAATTAAATTTCCGTTATCGTTTAAAAAATATTGTACGAATATTAGCTATTGTCTATGTGAGTCTTACATTTTTAGAGACTTTAATTTTGTATTTTCTCGGCATGAGTTTCTTTGATGCAATTAATCATTCTTTTGCAACTATTGCAACCGGTGGTTTTTCTACAAAAAATATGAGTGTAGCCGCTTTTAATAGTGTAGGTATCGAAATGGTTATTAATTTTTTTATGCTCATTAGCGGTATTCATTTTGGCTTAATAGCAGGAACTTTTATTGGTAGAAAAGAGAATTTGTTTAAATCATCGGTTGTAAGGGCTTATATAAGCATTATGTTCATTGGTATTTTATTAGTAGCAGTAAAACTTTATTTTTCAGGATATTATGATTGGTGGAATTCTTTACGTTATGCTTCTTTTCAAGTTATTTCACTGGGTACTACAACAGGTTTTGCCACTGCCGATACACCAAATTGGCCTATTTTTGCGCGTATTATTTTAATTTATTTTACCATACAGTGTGCCATGGTTGGTTCTACATCCGGAGGTTTAAAATTTGACCGAATATATATGCTTTTTAAATTAATTGGTAAACAATTAAAACTACTAAAGCATACTAAT
>JAKIUH010000132.1 GCA_021647685.1 Bacteroidales bacterium | reverse complement strand
ACAACTTCCAGAACTTGTTCCGTTATTAATTATTTCCATTACATTTGGTTTTTATTTCTGTGATGCAAAGATTATCAATAAATTGAAATTGTAAAAATATTATGAACATTTTAATTGTATCGGCAACATTTAAAGAAAGTGCAGATTTAGTAAAATTACTTGATTTAAAACCAATAAATAAAAACTTCTATCAAAAAAAAACAGAAAAAAACAATATTTCACTTCTGATTTCAGGAGTTGGATTAAGTTTTACGAGCTACTCTTTGAGTAAAGCAGTTTTTAAATCCCGCTATGATTGGGTAATTAATACCGGTATTGCGGGCAGTTTTAATAAAAACTTAAAAATAGGTGATGTAGTGCAAGTTACCGACGATTGCTTTGCCGATTTAGGCATTCGTGATAAAAATCAATTTATTGATATTTTTGAAGCCGGTTTTATTGATAAAAATGAGTATCCGTTTAATAATGCCCGGCTAAAAGCTACGGATGTAAATTTCCCTGCATTAAAAAAAATAAAAAAAGTAAAAGGCATTAGTGTAAATACCGTTAGCGGCAATAAAGAAGAAATTATTCAATTACAACAAAAATACAAAGCTGATACTGAAAGCATGGAAGGTGCAGCTGTATTTTATGTTTGTTTAAACGAAAATATTCCGGTAATACAAATTCGCAGTATATCAAACTATGTAGAAGAACGCGACAAAACAAAATGGGATATTCCGCTTGCAATTAAAAACCTTAATCGGTTTATTTTCTCATTTATTCATAATATCCTGTAAATCTAAAACATAACACCTATTGTAAGTTATTATTATGTTAAAACAAACAACAAAATAAGATAATAGTTGTTAATTTATTCAACAATTTTCACCATATTTTGTTAAAAATAATAACAAAATTTTATAAAAATTGTTATTATATTTAACAATTTATAATATATTTTGTTGTAAAAATTAACAAATTTTTATAATATATATCGATATAAGTAATAAAACTAAACAGTTATTATTAATAATTTCAACAATTTATAATCTATTTTGTTATAAAAATTAACAAAATTATATAATATTTGTTATAAATATTAACAAAAAATGCTTATATTTGTAAAAAATAAAACAATAAAAATGTTTTCTCAATTATTTGACATTCACAACAAATACATTGCGGCATCAAAGCCCCAATTTTTTAGAGACAACTTCTACAGCCAAATAGATTGGGAAGATAGGATGATAGGCATATCCGGCCCACGCGGGGTTGGCAAAACCACCTTGATATTGCAACACATAAAAAAAACCTGTAAAAAGAAAGAAAAATGTTTATATGTGAGTATTGATGATGTATCATTTCCCTACAACAGTTTAATTGCTTTGGCAGAAGATTTTGAAAAATTAGGAGGAAAATTGTTGTATATTGATGAAATTCATAAATACCCAAATTGGTCGCTTGAATTAAAAAATATATATGACAGATATCCCGATTTGAAAATTGTATTCAGCGGTTCTTCACTATTACATATCAGCTCAGGAAATGCTGATTTAAGCCGCAGAGCCGTAATTTATAAAATGTATGGCTTATCGTTTCGAGAATACATACAAATTGAGCAAAAGATAAACATAGCTCCGCTAACAATAAAAGAACTGCTTGAAAATCATCAGGAAATAGCGGCCAATTTAGTTTCAGGTTTTAAACCCTTAGCATTATTCAAAGATTATTTGAAAAGAGGTTACTACCCATTTTTTTTACAAAGCAAGAAAAACTATTTAGTAAAATTAAAACAAATTTTCAGTGAAACCATTGAAAGAGACATAGCAACTATTTATCGTTTAGATATTGAAAAACTCAATAAATTAAGACGATTTTTATTTTTAATAAGTGAAACAGTCCCCATAAAAATAAATATAAGCACCTTAGCATCATCTTTGGGAGTAAACAGAACTATTGTTTATGAATTTCTACAATATCTTGCCAATGCCGAACTCATAAGCTTAGTGTATGCGAAAAATAAAGGATACAAAACTTTAACAAAACCGGAAAAAGCATATTTGGCTCATCCCAATCATTATTTTGCACTTAGTGATACGCCCAATATTGGTTCTTTAAGAGAATCATTTTTTGTGAATCAGTTAGCCATAAATGGAATTGTCAATTATACAACTAAAGGCGATTTTTTATTGAACGAAAAATATACATTTGAAGTAGGTGGTGTATCAAAAGATTTTTCACAAATAAGTGAAATTTCCAATTCGTTTCTTGTATTAGACAATATTGAAACAGGATTTAGAAATAAAATCCCTTTGTGGATGTTTGGACTTTTATACTGAACCTTAAATCCGCAAACTATATTTGATTTGATTAACTAACTTTAAGCTTTTTTTGTTTTTTTAACAATAAAATATACAAAAGCGAAATTGATAAATTTACAAGTAAAACATAAATAATGCGATTAGAAAAAAACAAAGCAACTGCTGCAATTACCATTTCAATCGTAAAAAATAAAATTAAGGTATTATTTAAACGTTTAAAAATACTTTTCACTAAAGAAAATTTCTCATAAACCGATGATAGTTTTTTGTTTTCATCCGTCAAGAAATCAAAAGAAGCAATTTTACAAAGGTTTTTATCGGTTGTGATTAAAGCTGTTGGTGCTTTTTGGGTTAAATTTTTAATTAGCTCTTTTTGCTTAGATTTTGTTAAATTAAAATAAATCTTATCAAAAGGAAGTTTATTATATGCAGTACTTTCCGGTTTATCGCTAATTAAGACAACATTGCCGTATTCGTTAAATTGATTTGATAAACGAATACCTTCAACATTAAATAATTCACGGAAAGTAAATTTTGCCAATAAAACATTATTTTTTAATAAATAATGCGTAGCATCGTTAAAACGAATAAAATTTTTCACCAAAGAATACTCGCCGAAAATAAATTCATCACCCTGAATATCTTTAACATAAATGCCTTGCGGGCTTTCTTTAATCATTTGAAATGATTTTTCAAATGAAATACTTCGTATTTCATTTTTCAGAGCTGCAGCTATTGATTTACTCCATTCTTTAGCAAGCTCGTAACTTATTTGGATTAGTTTATCTTTGCTTATTTGACTGTGATTTTTAAAATTAATGAGTTTATAAGTATTTTTACTGATGATTTTATCTGATGAAAAAATAAAAGTCCGTACTTTTGGAAGAACCAAAGCATTTTTGGGTAAATTTTGCTTACTTTTGAGCAAATTAACAATAATTCTGTTTAACGAAGGGTTTACGGACAATAAAATAAGCACTATTGTATTTAATGAAAACCCTTTCCCTGATATCTGAGTAAACAGCAAGTATAGAACGATAATTCCCAGCGTAAAACTAAAAAACAATAAGTTTCGACCTGAAATTAGCTCATAATCAACATTCTCTAATTTATTATCTGTTTTTCGCGATATTAAATAATCAGTTAATAGCCATACAAACAGCAAAAAAGAACTTTTTAGCATTACGATAAAACCGGCATCTTTATCATTAAAAGCTATAAATATTAATCCTGAAAAAGCAATAAAAAAATTCAAATAATCAGGAAAAATACCTTTGCGAACAGCCACAATTATTTCAACTATCAATTTTAAAAAAACCGATAAAGCAAATACCCATGCTATAATATGTATAAAATCGAAACTCACCTTTAAGCCCAAGTTTCCGGATTTTTACGCCAAACTTGCAATGTTTTTATTTCTTCGGGCAATACGTAATCGCGCTCAACAGCCATTTCAATGAGTGTAAAATAATCGGTAAGGGTGTCTAATTTACAATTTGCTTTAGCAAAATTTTCTTCTGCCACATCAAAACCATAGCTAAAAATAGCCAACATGCCCAATACTTCGGCTCCTGCATTGCGTAGTGCATCAACGGCTTTTAAACTACTTCCGCCGGTTGAAACCAAATCTTCAATAACCACAACCTTTTGTCCTTTATCTAATTTTCCTTCAATCTGATTAGTCAAACCATGCTGTTTTGAAGATGAACGTACATAAACAAAAGGAATATCCAACAATTCAGCCACTAAAACTCCATGCGCTATGGCTCCTGTTGCCACACCGGCAATAACATCAGGCATGCCGTAGAGTTTTTTTACTTTATCAGCAAATGCTTGTTTTACAATATTTCGAGTTTTCGGGTAAGATAAAATTTTTCGATTATCGCAATAAATTGGCGATTTCCAACCCGATGCCCATGTAAACGGATTTGCAGGACTTAACTTAATTGCTTTAATTTGTAAGAGTTCACGGGCAATTGTTTTTTTTATATCGCTCATATTAAATTAATTAACTGGTAAACAACTATGTACAAAATATATTTTGAGAATCGATACATTGAAATTATTGAAAATATCGACAAAAAAAATATAACTGATAAACAAAAAATAATCAGCTACAAAAATAGGAAGTCTTTTTACAAAGCAGTAAAAGATTTTAAAAAAGATAAAAAAATTGTTTGTTTATCGGTACTAAGCCCAAAGCCGAAAAAAGTATTTAAACAATTAAAAAAAATGTTCACATTTATCCCTGCAGCAGGTGGATTAGTAATTAATCAAGAAGGCAAATTGCTCTTGATTAAACGGAACGGCAAATGGGATTTGCCGAAAGGAAAAATAGAAAAAGGCGAAAAGAAGCGCACTGCGGCAATTCGAGAAGTAGAAGAAGAATGCGGAATTAGTAGTTTAAGCATTGTTAATAAAATAAAAAAAACCTACCATACGTACGAAGCCTACGGCAAGAAAGTATTTAAAACCACTCATTGGTATTTAATGCAATATCATGGAAATGAAGCATTAAAACCTCAAACAAAAGAAGGCATTACAGAAGCTGTCTGGAAAAATAAAGAAGAAGTTAAAGATTGCATGAACAATATGTACAGCAGCTTATTAGATATTGTTGCATTTTATTTATACGCTTAAATTTTCCGAAGCATCATAATGCCATCGCGTATGGGTAAAATTAGATTTTCAACACGCGGGTCGTTGTGAACAAAATTATTAAATGCTAATATACCTTTGGTATATTCATCATTATCTTTAATGGGTTCTATCACTTTTTCACCCCATAAAACATTATCTGCCAAAATAATACCTCCGCTTCGCACTTTATCTATAAGCAATTGATAATAATCAAGATACACCCTTTTATCCGCATCAATAAATACTAAGTCAATTTCATCGGGCATTTGGGGAATTATTTTTAATGCATCTCCAATATGTAAGTTTATTTGATTTTTATAGCTTGATTTATTAAAAAATTGCAGTATAAAATTTTCCAATTCATCGTTTAATTCAATAGTATGCAAAACACCTCCGGTTCGCAAACCCTCGGCAAGGCAAAGGGCAGAATAACCTGTATAGGTACCAATTTCCAAAATTGTTTTAGGCTGAATCATCTTGCTAATCATAGAAAGAATACGACCCTGTAAATGACCGGATAACATACGCGGCATAAGTATTTTTGCCTGTGTTTCGCGATTTATCTCTTTTAACAAATCACTTTCAGGACTTGTATGATGTAGAATATACTCCTCAATTTCAGGTTTTAACTTCATGATTTTAAAATATTTAACAAAGCTAATGTCCGCATAAATTATCGAATAATTACCCACAAGTTAATTTGATATTCGCAGATATAAGGATAAATTAACTAATTGCAAATTTCGCTTAAACCTTAATTCGATAATTCCAATATTTTTTATTTTAATTTATCAATATGATTTTGAAAAAATTAAAATATAGAGTAAATTTAATGACTATTAGAAAACAAAAATATGAAAAAATTAAGCTTAAGCATAGTTTTATTTCTTTTTGCTTCGTTTACTTTCGGCCAAAATATTGGTAGTTATCTGGAAAGCCAGCAAAAAGTATTAAAAAAAGAAAAGAACGAAATTGTTAAAGATGTATTGGAATTAAACAATGACGAAGCTAAAGTATTTTGGCCTATTTATGACCAATACATGCACGAATTAAAGCCTTATAACCAGATTTTTGTTAATACAATTAAAGAATATATAGATAAATATGATCATCTTTCGGATGAAGATGCAAAAAAACTATTTAACAACACCATTATAGTAGAAGAAAGTAAACTACGTTTAAAGAAGAAATATTACCGGAAAATGGTAAAAGTATTGCCTCCACAAAAAGTAATTCGCTATTTTCAATTGGAAAAAAGACTTTGGGCAATGATTTACAATGAATTAACTATTGAAATTCCTTTAATTGGAGATTAATTTAACGATTAAATATTAAAGAAAATTGAATAATTACTCATTAGCTATTAAACAGATTATCAACTAATGACTAATTTTTTATATAGGGTATATATACATCAAATTGTGAACCTTTGCCTGTTTCGCTTTTCAATTTAATAGTTCCTTTATGCTCATCTACAATTTTTTTCACATAACTTAAACCCAATCCCAAACCTTTAACATCATGAATATTTCCGGTGGGAACACGATAAAATTTTTCAAAAATCTTTTTTTGATTTTCTTTACGGATACCGATACCATGATCTTTAATAGATACAATAATGTGCCCATTTTTGTTTTTGGTATAAACCTCAATTTTAGGACTACTTTTACTGTATTTTATAGCATTGTCTAAAAGGTTTGCAAAAATATTAGAAATATGCAACTCATCGGCGTAAACAATTTTATGTTCTGCATTTAATTCAGTAATCAGTGTACCATTTTTATCATCAACTTTTAAGCGTGTATTTATCAGTATGGTTTCTAATACTTCATGGATATTTACTTTTTTTCGTTTTAATTGCAAACCGCCTTTATCAATAATAGCCATTTGCAACACTTTCTCTACATGAAATCCAAGCCTTTTACTTTCATTTTCAATAATTAAGGATATTTGATCCAGATTTTTTACTGCTGCAGGAATACTTTTATCTTTTAACATTTGCGATGCCAGCGATATGGTTGAAATAGGTGTTTTCAACTCATGCGTCATATTATTTATAAAATCGTTTTTAATTTCAGAAAGTTGTTTTTGTCTGAAAATTACATAAATAGTATAGATAAAAATTCCTAAAATGATTAGTGTAAGTATTACTGATGTAAATGCAACAGCCGGCAAAGGATGCAATATAGATTTGTTAACATGAAAATACAAAAGTAGATTATAGGGATTGGAAATTATCTGATCGGACAAAACATCATCAGGAAAAAGTTCCTTTTGATAAATTTTGGGGTCAGTTCCTAAATTAAAATCTTTCGATTTAAAATAGAGTTTTTCCTTTTCTTTTATTACGGCATATTCATAGGGCAAACGGATATTATTATTTTTAAAAACACGTTTTATTATTCGGTCTAAAGTTTTTTTATTAATCCGGTCTTCCAGGTTTATTTCTTTACGTGTTAATTGATTAACAATTTTTTCAACAAAAACGGTTTTATCTTTCACATGATCAATCAAATGAACTCTTAATTCTTCTTTTGTAAATAATTTCTGATTGCTGCTGTCATCAGCTTCCTCCTCATGCTTTATTCTATAAAACATAGAGTCTTGCGAGATAATATACAAAAAAGGCTTTCCTTGACTACTCGATAAACTATCGTAAAGGCGTGTTTCCTTAGGATTTGAAAACTGATAAGTTTCTCCACTTTGACTGATGGCAATACTTTCTTTCTGTATTTTTAGTAGTGTTTCGTGCTCTGCAATTTTTTCGACAATATCCGAAAGGCTTTTTTCAACCAGCAAATCAAATCTATCTTCTTTTACTTTAATTGCCGATTTAATCCATATATATTGTAACACTATTAATCCTAATAGCGCAATAGACATAAAACCAATTAAAAACCAAATATATTTTTTCTTCACCGCTGAAAATTTGCTTAGCCTCTTTATATGCAAAAACCATTCACATTACTGCAAAAATAGCATTTTGAGGCGGACTTGCTTTGATTTTTAACATTATTTAACAAGAATTAACATTTACCTGAGTCCTTTATTTGAGCTCACGGGTATTCCGGTTTATTTTTTCTAAATTCTTGCGCTCTTTTTTTTCAGCTTTCACACCCAATTCTTCCATCTTTTTTATTCCCGGAAGTACACGCCCCTCCCATGTACCTACTGATTGATTATAAGTTTTTACCAAATTATCAATATTTTGCCCTATTTTATGAAGCGATTCGTTAAACGAAGCGATACGCTCTTGTAATTCACGACTACTTTGAATAATTTTTTGTGCATTTTCACCGGCTTTTTGTTGTTTCCAGCTAAAAGCTACGGTTTGCAAAAGAGTAATTAAGGTAGTTGGCGTGGCAAAAACAATACGATTTTTTAAGCCCTCAATAATAAGCCCGTGATTTTCGCTCAAAGCTGCTGAAAAAGCCGATTCAACTTCAATATAAAGTACTACAAAATCAATACTCTCATCAAATTGCGACCAGTATGCCTTTGCCGAAAGATTTTTCATATGAACAGCCACTGCCTTGGCATGCTCTTTCATAAATTGCTTTTTTTGTATTTCATCATCGGTCTCTAAAGCATCTAAATAAGCATTTAAAGGCACTTTTGAGTCCACAACAATTTTTCTTTTTTCGGGTAAATGCACAATCATATCCGGACGCATTTGCCCGTCTTCCGTATGGGCATGCACTTGCTCACTAAAATCGCAAAAACCGGACATTCCCGAAAACTCAACGATACGTTTTAAACCAATTTCTCCCCATCTGCCACGCACCTTAGGATTTTTTAATGCTGTTACCAATGCTCCTGTTTCTTTTTCTAAACTTTTTTGACTTTTACTCAACTCTTCCAGGTAGGATTTAAGATTACCTATTGCTTGATTATTGTTTTTTTGAAAATCGACAACCAGTTTTTCATGTTTATCCAAACTTTCTTTAAGTGGTTTAATCAGTTGATGAATAGACTGGCTGCGACGGGTATAATCTTCTTCGGCTTTAATAATCAATCCGTTTAGTGTTTCTTTTGCCAATTCAATAAACGTTTGATTATTTGAACGACTAATTTTTGCCGCCATTGCTTCAAAAGTATCTTTTAGCTGTTTGTTAATTAGTTCATTTAATTGTTTTTCTTTATCCAAATCCGATTGCAACTTTACATATTTTAGTTTCTCGGTGTTCCATTCGTTCTCAATATTTCGCAATTGTTTGTGATATTTAAGTTTCAGGCGATTTTCCGTCCAAAGTTTTCCGGTAAAAAATCCGGTAAGCAAGCCAATCAGCAAATAGATAATATATTCCATATAATAAAATTTAGTAAAAACACCTTAAAATTAAAATAAATTTGTTATTCAGGCTTTACAAAATTAAAATAAGTTTTGTAGAATAGCCAACTCTTATACACAATCAAAATATTTTTTTAAAATTTAATTTTTCATATATATCAAGGCATACAAAGCAAAATTTACCGTTCACGACTTTTAAACAACCATTAACGAAAACTTTAATACACAGCTTGTTAGCTAATATTTTTTTTCATAGCTTTGCAATACATTAAAAAACATATTTTATGTTTTACAACACAAAGAAACAGAAGTAAAATATTTTTTTTATTTATTTAATTTGTAGCAACATTAATAAACCAATTTACTAAAGCCTAAAATGAAGCAAAAACCTAAACTACTGCCCAAGCAGAAAGAAAAAAAAGTAAAGACACCGGCAAACACCCTGTTTGCAGATATATATATAGAGAGAGAGAATACAGCTCACAATACATTCACAAAAAGCAAAACTTTTTATTTTCGCTGTCCGCTAACCGGAAATTAGAGATTAGGAATAAGAGATTAATTGCTAATGAACTATACTGTATCATACCGGTTATTCAGTTTACAAAAAAAGAAAGGGAAAACTATCCAAAATATTTTGTCAAATCGGCATTTAAACTCCAATTCTGGTAGCCTCCCTTTTAGGAGGCAAAGATATAAAATTAATAATAAACCCGTAAGGTTTAAGCTCTTGAAATGATAAACAGAGCTATGAATAAATTATTAATTTAAAATCATAAAAATGAAAAATATTTTTAAAATACTAATAAGTTTTATAATAGTTAGCCTTGTTGTAGCCGGCTGCCAAAAAGAGGA
>JAKIUH010000513.1 GCA_021647685.1 Bacteroidales bacterium | reverse complement strand
AAGCCGAAGAATGGTATCAAAAATCAATCGAGTTAGGACGCGATAAATCTTGGACATACTATTGGCTAGGGAAACTTTATATGGATATGCGAAGATATGAAGCTGCTGTAAATTACTTATCAAAAGCACTACAAAAGTACATGAATCATAAATTTGCACATCTGAGACTGGCAAAAACTTATGAGGTTTTAAACAAACCCGGTATGGCAAAAAAACATTATCAAGAAGTTTTACGCATTGAACCAAATAATCAAAACGCATTGAAAGCAATTCAAAACCTTAAAAATTAATTTAAGATATTAAGAAAATTTAAGACCAATGAAAATGAAAAAAATTAGATTCACAATTTTATTACTGCTATTGTCATTTGGAAGTTTTGGACAAGTTAAATTCAAACCGGAAGCTTATTCATATTTTGGTATTGACAATAACATATTTAGAGCTCCTGAAAATTTACAAAAAAACGACGGTAGTTTCTACAATCCCGACTCATTAATACTTTCTGATGAATTTTTTGATTTTGGATATGACCTGACACTCAGGTATAAAAAAGGAAAAAAACATAAATTCAAGTTCTCTCATGATTTATGGACAAGAAACTATTTAGACAGTTCAAAACTCAATCAACATTCAATTGATTTTGATTTTCAGTATAATTATAAAATAAATAAAGATTTTGACATGGGTGCTGATTTTAATATCAGCAGAAATAAAAAAATAGGAACTACTGTTTTAGGAAGTGAATTGACTTTGCCGCTCACCTATTGGAGAAACAGTATGGGTGCATATTTTGCGACGGATATTATCGACCATAACGAAAGTGAAATAAGTTTTGATTTTTTCAATAAAAATTACGAGAAAAGTTTTGACGGACGTTCATTAGACCATAAGCAATTTTCCGTAAATTTTACAACAGCGCAAGATTTATACTTTGCAAAACACGATTTTAAAGCATGGCTGGATTTAAGCTGGGCAAACAGAACTTATGAAACCATGCCGGCAATAGATTCTACTGCAAGAGCAGATACTACCGACACGCGACACTGGCGTTATTTCACAACACAACTGAATTTTAAAGTATATGATATAGGTATTTTTTCAGCAAAAGTTTATTATCGTTATAAAAAAAGGAAAGACCTTTTTCAAGATTACTTTTCATACACTTCGTCAATGGTTGGAGCCAAATTTTATTTAAAAAACAAAAAATTTGAATTTATTGTAAATCCGCAATACACAGTGCGCAATTATAACGTAAAACTGGCACCGGCACCAACACAACCGGAACCTTTATTAGTATATAAATATTTTGATTTCAGTGCTGAACTTAGTTATGAAATAAGTAAAGGGGTTAATCTTCAACTTGTTTATGAAGTATTAAACAGGGATACCAATACTGAGGATTTGAGCAGATATACACGTCGTCCATATCATTCAAGCAGGATATTTGGCGGGTTAATGGTTAATCCTGCAATATTATTTAAAAAAGAAAAAATTGATTTTGGAATTGATTAAATAATAAATTATTTAATTTCAGAAAAATAAAAATACTAAAATGCAAGGGAAAACCATTCATAACCGTATTATTAATATCAATGCTTTTATAATTGGCGGTCTAATTATGGCATTAGAAATGGTAGGCAGCCGTTTTTTAACCCCTTTTTTTGGGAGCTCTGTTTTTACATGGGCTTCCATCATTTCTATGGTTTTGCTTGCTTTGGCAATCGGATATTTTGCCGGAGGTAATTTAGCCGAAAAAAAACCACAAGTTATTAGTATTGCATATATTATTCTACTGGCAGCTTTTTTCACATTAATCATCCCGCTTTATTTTGAAGATTTATTTAAGTTTATATACAAACATATTCCCGATATTCGCTTAGGCGGATTTTTAGGTGCTCTAAGCATTCTCTTTCTTCCACTATCGCTAATGGGTATCTATTCACCTTATTCGGTAAAACTTGGAATGAGGTATTCAACTTCACCGGGTAAAGTTTCCGGAACAATTTATGCGATTTCAACAATTGGAAGTATTGTAGGCACATTAGGAGTTACTTTTTTTCTCATTCCGAATATTGGTTCA
>JAKIUH010000131.1 GCA_021647685.1 Bacteroidales bacterium | reverse complement strand
CCATTAAAGGTAAAATCATCATACCATAGCCTTGTCACACGGAAACACAAGTTGCTCCATCATCAAAGCTCACAAAATATTGAAATCCGCCACCACAAGAGCTTTTTAAATAGACACTTTTCCATAAATCATAAAAATCGGTAACTATTTTATCTAATTGCTCTTGTGTATATTGGTTTGGTTCGATATGAGTGCCTGTATAATCAATATGTTGAGGAAATGGATGTGTTTGCGCATTAATTAGAAATGAATTTATTAAAAATAAGGTAAATAATTGTACGGTTTTCATAACTAAATTGATTTTTAAGAAAATAATTATTTAATTCTAAGATACGAAAAAATCAGGAAAACATAGTTTTCCTGATTTTTAATTGTGAATATTAACCTAAGTTTAACTTACTATTATTCCGGCTTAAATTCCCAAGCCCAACCATAATCAAAATCATCAGGGTTTAAAGCAGATTGGTCTTGCCAAAGATATAAATGTCCGTCTTCCAATATTTTCACTTCATAAACTCCTGTTGCAGTAACATCAGGATCGCAATTTTCTTCATTATAATCAGGAATGTGGGCATCAATAATTTTTAATGTCATATTTTCCATATCTAACAAAAATGTACCTTTAGTTTCTGTACCATCTTCTGCAATGAATGTATAATTGTAGCCTCCATCTAAATCAAACTTCATTTTTGAATAAAAATCAGGGCTTGGATGGCCATAATCCGCACTGTATGGGTTCCACCAGAATTCAGTCCAATCGTAATTTGCTGTCATGTATAAATAATCAGGTTCTCCATCATTTTGTGCTCCTTTATAATCATAAACCCACATTTTTCCAACTCCTGCACCTGTTAATTCTTTAAACCCCGGTTTATTTGCTAATTCAGGGTCTGTTGCTGAAACTTCCAAATTTTTTTCTACAATAGTAGCTCCAGCTTTACCGGACATAGTACATTTTATTTTATAAGTCCCCTTAAAAGGATAATAGGCAGTAACCTTTTGCCCTTCTGCTTTTTCACCATTTCCTAAATCCCATGTATAAAGAAATGCATCACTTGCCTTTACTTCCCATACAATATTATTCGGATCAGAATTATTAATAGTAAAATCACCGGCTGGAGCTGCACCTAAATCAGGTGCTACATCTTTTTGCGGCTCGCAAGCATAAATAAATACAAATGCTGCAAGTGTTATTATATAAAGTATATTTTTCATTTTCTATTTTTTTTTAATTTTAAAAACCTTTAATCGAACAAGTAGCCTATTGAACTCCTTGTTAATTATAAAATTAATACGGATTTTGTTCCAAATTAGGATTCAAATTTATTTCAACCTGTGGAATTAAGAAAAACCTTTTGTTATCGGTATATCCGTTCATTAAATTACCACGTCCTGTACGTACTAAATCCCAATAACGATGAGCCTCCAAAGCTAATTCCTCTCTACGCTCGTGATAAACCGCTTTAACTCCATCGGTTTCAGTAGTTGCGGGCAAGCCAACCCTGGCTCTCACCAAATTTAAAGGAGTTTGCCAATCGCCTCCATTATGTGCTCTTGCCTCTGCTTGCCACAACAATACCTCAGCAAAGCGAATGTAATGCCAATTTAATGGATCTTCACTCATTTGTCCTTGCTGGCTTGCCGGAAGTATATGCTTGCGACTGTTATATCCTGTCGGGTTTTGAGCATCAATATAAAATTCTTCTTCATCATCGGTTCCTGCCCATAAAACATCACCTTCTTTGATTATGGTAAATTCTCTCCGTGGATCTCCTGTCTCAAAGGCATCGTATAAATTCTGAGTAGGACAAACAAAGCCCCAACCTCCATTATCGCGTCCGCGAGTAAAAATACAAACGGTAGTTCCTTCATTATCTCTATCCCAGCCGCCAATATTAAAATCACCGTACTGAATATCCCAAACAGATTCTACTCCGTTATCTCCGTCTAAAGTAAAAATATGTCCGTAATCAGGATCTAATTGATATTCACCGGAATTAATAATTTCCGTAGCAGTTGCGTCGGCATCTGCCCATTTCTTCTGAAAAACATAAGCTTTTGTTAATAAAGCCTTTGCAGCCCCCCATGTAGCGCGTCCGACTTCATTATTTGCAACACGTTCACTTTTTTTGGGTAAATCAGCAGCCGCTTCTTTTAAATCCTTTTCAATTTGTGCCCAGCATTCTGCTTCGGTATTTCTTGGTGCGGTATATTCAGAAGGAGAAAGTACTTTTGTAACTATCGGGACACCACCAAAAACTTTTACTAATTCAAACATATAAAATGCTCGTAAAAATTTTGCTTCGGCAATGACTTGCTTACGCACATCAGTCGATATTTTTTCGTTATCGCTAACACCCTCTATCACTTTATTTGCACGATTAATTCCTTGATAACGAATTTGCCATCTACCCAAAATAACAGAATTTTCAGCATTTGCTGTAAAAGTTCTTAAAGCCTGAATATCGGGTTGGTCTCCTTCGTTTTCACCACCTTTTTCGGCATCATCAGAAACTACATCGCCAATAGCCCAATCATCTAATTGCATATCGCCATACCATGCCATAGGGTCATAAGCACCGGCTAATGCGGTTATTGCAGCTTGGTCATTGCTAAAATATACGGCATCTGATAAATCCGGTGCCGGAGTATCCAAATAATCTTTACAAGATTGCGTAAATACAACGCCTATGGATAACAATATAATCAATAATTTATTTTTCATCGTATAATATTTTTAAGTTTGACTAATTAAAAGGTTAGGTTAACACCAATACTGTATAAACGTGCTTGCGGATAAAATGCTCTATCAACACCTAAATCTAATGTACCGTACATACCGTTTCCAATTTCAGGATCTAAACCGGTGTATTTCGTAAAAGTAAACAAGTTTTGAGCATTCAAATAAACACGCAATTTCATATTCTTTACCAGATTTTCAGGCAATGTATAACCTAATTGCAATGTTTTAATTCTTAAATAAGAACCATCTTCAATAAAACGATCGGAAATTTGAGAATTGTTAACATCCATAGCGTTCATACGCGGATAACGAGCATCGGTTTGTGAACCTTCTCCTGCCCAACGATTTAACATATCAACATTTAAATTCCAATATGCCGATGATGAACGATTAAACCATGATGCACCGTTAAAAATTTTGTTTCCATGAACACCTTGTAATACTATATTCAAATCAAAACCTTTATACGATAAATTAGCATTGAATGAATAAGTAAAATCAGGCAAAGGACTTCCAAGGTAAACTAAATCCAATTCACCGTCGTTATCAGCATCTACATAACGAACATCTCCGGGAGCAACACCTGTTTGAGCAGTTTGTGCATCAATTTCTGCCTGATTTTGGAATAAACCGTCGGTTTTATAACCATAAAATTGAGCAATAGGTTGTCCTACAATGGTACGGGTTAAATAACCGGTACCACGGAAAGGAGAGCCATCAATAAATTCATTGCCGTTACCTAAACTTAATACTTCGTTTTTAATAGTTGTAAATATTGCGCCAATAGAATACCGGAAAGCATTATCCATATTACGATAATTCAATGAAAATTCAAATCCTGTATTTTGCATTTCGCCTGTATTTTGCCAAGGAGCTTCTGCTAAACCGGATTGTCCGGGAACCGGAACTTGCAATAACATATCGGATGTTTTTTTGATAAAATACTCGGCAGAACCTTCCAATTTATTATTTAAGAACCCGAAATCCAAACCAATATTGGTTGTAGTTGAAGTTTCCCATTTAATTTCATCGTTTCCTGAGCTCAGAAAAGCTGCACCGGGGATTAACTGTCCGCCCCATGTATAATTTTGTCCGGTTGTTGCAGTAGTAACATTCTGATAGGCAGGAACACTTCCTTGATTACCAATTTGCCCCCAACCGGCACGTAATTTCAAATTGCTTAACCAATCAATATTTGATAGAAAATCCTCCTCAGTAATTCGCCAACCCGCAGAAAATGAAGGGAAAAATCCCCAACGATTTTTTTCAGAGAATTTTGAAGATGCATCGGCTCTAAAATTTACCGTTACCAAGTATTTTCCTTTGTAATCGTAATTGGCACGTGCCAATACGGAAACCTGACGAACATCGTAAATACTTCCATAAGTTACCGCTTGGGTTGCACCATTAGCATTGCTGATAAAACGAACATTGGGATCGTTTGTTGGAATTCCATTGGCTGAAATACCATCCCATTCATAATGTTGGCTGTATATTTCTTGCCCTATCATTGCAGTCAGGTTGTGATCTCCAAAACTTTTCACATAAGTTAATGTGTTCGACCATTGGTTGATAAAATTACTGTTATTATCTTTAGTAATATTACTTATCGGATTTTGAAAAGTAGGGCTGACATAAAACTCAGGATTGAAACCATCATTCACTCCAAAGGCATATTCTAATGAATAATTTGTTTTAAAATGTAATCCTTCCAATATTTCAAAATCTAAATATACATTACCCAGAGTTCTGTAATTGGTATAAGTATCATTTGTATAATAAATTTGTGCAACAGGATTATTAATATCATTATAAATACCCGGTGCAAATGTTCCATCATTATTATAAACAGGACTTACAGGGTCCATATTCATAGCGGCAATTAAAATATTATTCCATTCATCTTCTTCCAAAACAGAATTTTGTTTGGTTTTAACTAAAGTTAAGTTTTGTCCTATTGTAAGCCATTTGCGTGGTTTATGAGTAGTGTTTAATCGAAAAGAGAAACGCTCAAAATCAGTTTTTTGCACAATACCTTCCTGATTCAAGTAAGCCGCACTTACAAAGTAATTACTCTTTTCACTACCACCGGTAACACCAATATCATAACTTTGAATGGCAGCATTTTCGTTTGAAATTTCTTTAAACCAATCGGTGTAGTTTAATGAAGAAGGATTGGCTAAACCGGGGTATGGAGCTAATCCTGCTGCGTTACGAGCTTCATTATTTAAAATAGCCCACTGCTCAGAATTAGCAACAGGTGCTGCACGCCAAAAATTTTGAATACCATAATAAGAATTAAAAGAAATTTTAGCATCTTTTTCCGTACCTTGCTTTGTAGTGATAATTACTACCCCATTTGAACCACGCGAACCATAAATAGCAGTAGCCGAAGCATCTTTTAATACTTGCATCGATTCTATATCATTCGGGTTTACAAAATCAATATCATCTACCATCATACCATCAACAACATACAAAGGCGATGCATCATTTAATGTACCAATACCTCGAACACGAACCATAATTCCACCACCGGGAGTTCCTGAATTAACCGTAACATCTACACCGGCAACTTGTCCTTGTAGTGCTTGGTCTATAGTACTCACCTGACGGCTGTTCAGCTCCTCCATATCCACTGCGGCAACTGAACCTGTTAAATCACTTTTCTTTTGCGTACCGTATCCAACTACTACTATCTCGTCCAATCCGGTTTCCTCTACAACAAGGGATACGTCAAGAGTTTCTTGATTACCCACTTTTACTTCTTGTTTTTTATATCCAACAAAAGAAAAAACAAGTACATCATTTTCAGTAGCGGTCAATGCATAACTCCCATTCAAGTCAGTAATAGTACCTACTGTTGTACCTTTTACTAAAACAGATACACCGGGCAAACTTTCACCGGTATTTGCATCTGTAACTATACCTTTTATCTCTTTTTGCGCATAAATAGAATATGTGCAAAACAGAAAAAATAAAATTAAACTAATTTTTTGCATAAGAATTCAGGTTTAAATTAATAATAAATGCCCGAAGAGACCCTCAAGCAATAATGCAATATTTTGCATACAAAATTAATTAAACTTCAAACATATTGCAAATATTTTCATGAGTTTTTTTAAATAAAATTTCAATCCATAACATCTAAAATATTTTAATTATTGATTTTCAATAATTTAAAAAACAATCCACACACAAATAATGCAAAAACACACCAAGAAAACAAAAATTATTTATGCAATATTTTGCATTTATTGAAATTTTACCTACTTTTGACAAAAAGTTAAATCGCATTATTATGAAAAAAGTAATTCTATATTTGGCATTTATATCAGTGGTAGTGGCTTGTAATGATAAGCAAACGGAAGGCATAATGTCTTTTACAAAATTATTGAAACAAGATTGGAAAATTCTCAGCAATCAAAAAATCAATTCTGATGGAAAAAGCATTTCGCAAGTGTCTTATAGTGATACTAATTGGTACAAAACCAGTGTTCCATCTACTGTTTTAAATTCCTTAATAAATAATAAGGTATATAATCATATTTATCAAGGAATGAACATCAATAAAATTGATAAAAAACAGTTTAAAAGTTCATGGTGGTATCGTAAAGAATTTACAATTGAAAATAGCTCAACTACTACATTATTAGAATTTGAAGGGATAAATTATAAAGCAAACATTTGGCTAAACGGTAAGCAAATAGCCACAAAAAATGAAATTATCAATCCTTTTAAACAATACATTTTAAACATCAGCAAATACATACAAAAAGGCAAAAATATACTTGCTGTAGAAGTATTTCCCCCACAAAAAGGTGATTATACTATTGGCTTTGTTGATTGGAATCCTGCCCCCCCTGATAACAACATGGGTATTTTCAGAGATGTTAAATTAGGGTTTAATGAAGGAGTAGAAATTCTCAATCCTTTTATTGAATCTGTTTTCTCTAATAATAATTTTCAAACAGCCGATTTAATATTTACTGCTGAATTACATAATTATCTGAATAAAGACATTCAAGGTGAGTTTCAATTAAATATTAATGGAACATCTTGCACAAAACAAATATCATTAAACGCAGGAGAAACTAAAAAAGTACTTTTAAATTCTAAAGAATTTAAGCAACTCCATATTGAAAACCCGAAACTGTGGTGGCCGCATACAATAGGAACACCTAATTTATATAAAGCAGAAGTTCATTTTAGCATAAACAATAAATTATCCGATAGAACTCAGTTTAAATTCGGAATCAGAAAAATAGAAGATTATTTCACAAAAGAGGGGCATCGAGGATTTAAAATAAACGGACAAAAAATATCAATACGCGGTGGTGGCTGGGTTGATAACCTGACATTAAATAATACATACGACAATATAAAAGCACAGCTTGAATATGTCCGCGATATGAATTTAAACACCATAAGGCTTGAAGGATTTTGGGGAACAGACCAAACCTTGTATAATTTATGTGATGAAATGGGTATATTAATTATGGTAGGTTGGAGCTGCCATTGGGAATGGGAAAATTATCTCGGTAAATTTTGTGATGAAAAATACGGAGGTATATTATCTGATGAAGATATAGATTTAATGTCAGCAGCATGGAAAGACCAAGTTGTATGGCTAAGAAACCACCCGGCAATATTCACTTGGATGTCCGGCAGCGATTGCATACCAAAACCTAAATTGGAGCAAAAATATTTTGATATTTTTAATGAATATGATAGCACAAGAGTTTATTTAGCATCTGCTAAGGAGTGGGAATCACTTGCAGGACAGAGCGGAGTAAAAATGAGAGGTCCGTATGCCTATGTACCACCTGTTTATTGGTATTCCGATACTCTTTACGGCGGCGCCTTTGGTTTCAATACCGAAACCGGACCCGGAGCACAAGTTCCGCCAATTGAAAGCATAAAAAAAATGATACCCGAAGAACATCTTTGGCCTATTGACAGTGTTTGGGATTTTCATTGCGGACGTAATGAATTTAACACACTCGACAGATACACAAAAGCATTAAATAAGCGCTACGGTGCTGCAAAAAATGTAGAAGAATATGCTTTTAAAGCCCAAATGCTTAATTATGAACTTATGCGACCAATGTTTGAGGCATTTTCAATCAACAGGTACAAAGCTACCGGTGTTATTCAGTGGATGCTCAATTCTGCATGGCCGGAAATGTATTGGCAGCTTTACGATTATTATCTAATGCCAAATGGAGCATATTTTGGAGCAAAAAAAGCAGGTGAGCCCGTTCATGCAATTTACAATTATCAAACAAATGCTGTTTGGCTTGCAAATGACTTATTGGAAAACGCTGATGAGCTAAGTATGGAAGTTAAAATGTATGATAAAAACTCAAAACTTATTTTCTCAAAAACCAAACAAACTAACATCAATGCAAATTCAGCACGCGAAGTATTAAAACTGCCGGAAATTAAAAATTTATCCAAAGTTTACTTTTTAAGCATTAAATTATTTGACATTGCCAATAATGAAATTGATAATAACTTTTATTGGTTAAGTACGCGCAAAGATGTATTGGATTATAAAACAGAAGTAAGCCCGTGGAATTATCATACGCCTTCAAAACAATATGCTGATTTTACGGGGATAGAAAAATTACCTGAAGTAACAGTAGAAAGCTCAGTAAACACAAGAAATTCAGAAAACGATGAATATTTTGATATATCTTTAACGAACCAAAGCAAATCAATAGCATTTTTTATTGAATTACGTATCGTTGATAAAAATACCGGCGAAACCATATTACCGGTAATATGGACAGATAATTATATTTCGTTATTACCCGGTGAGCAACATAAATACACAGCAAAAATCAATAAAAAATATTTAAAAAATAAAAAGCCTTTTTTTGTGATGAAAGGTTGGAATCTGAAATAACTTTTATCATTAAAAATCAATGAATATGAAACATCCATCTGCCAACGGTCGGACATAGAGGCATGATTATTTAAGAAAATTAAACAAGTGTAACCCTTTATGTTAACGGATATTGCATGAGACTATTGAAAATCATTAAAAAAATAAACTTATGAAACGAAATTACGGAATTGTCATACTAATATTTGTAACATTTTTTATCATCTCATTTTTAACCAATATTTTGGGGGCTTTAAACCCAAGTGTATCAAAAAGTTTTGATTTAACCGAAACAATGGCAGGCTTTCTTCCATTTTCCTTTTTTATTGCCTACGGAGTAATGTCCATACCATCGGGAGTAATTTTAGAACGTTTTGGGGCTAAAAAGATGATGTTGGCAGCTTTTGTACTGGCTTTTGCAGCATCTATTTTATTCGCGGGGCTTCCTTCCTTCGGGTTGTTTCTGTTTTCTTTATTCACCATAGGAACAGGAATGGCAATTTTACAAGTAGTAATTAACCCCTTACTTCGCGTTGCAGGAGGTGAAGAACATTATGCATTTAATTCGGTCATCGCCCAATTAATATTTGGTGCAGCTTCATTTGTCAGCCCGCAAGTTTATTCTTGGTTAGTTACCGGAATAGCAAAAGCACCGGAGCAGCAAGGAGGGTTTATTCATTTTATTGCCGGTTTTGTGCCTACTGATATGTCATGGGTTTCCATCTATTGGATTTTTGCCATTTTAAGTTTATTAATGCTGGTATTGATTTTTATCCCCCACTTCCCAAAAGTGGAACTTGCCGATGATGAAAAAGCAGGCAGCAAAGAAAGTTATTTAGAACTGTTTAAAAACAAATTTGTAATACTCTATTTTTTAGGAATTTTTGCCTATGTGGGAACCGAGCAAGGCATTTCTTATTGGATGTCAAAGTTTTTACAAACTTATCACGGATACGATTATGAAACCATAGGCGCCGATGCGGTAGGTAATTTTTGGGGATTAATGACCATTGGTGGTATCCTTGGTTTGATTTTACTAAAAATTATGGACAGTAAAATAGTATTGAAATTATTTACAATAGCGGCAATAATAAGTTTGGCTGTTGCCTTGTGGGGCGATGCAAAAACCGCACTTTATTCATTCCAAATAAGTGGTTTTTTCCTTTCGGTAATGTACCCGATAATTATTTCATTGGCTTTAAATTCGGTTAGCAAACACCATGGTTCTTTTGCAGGAATACTCATGACTGGTATTATGGGCGGTGCCGTGGTGCAATTACTCATTGGTTTAATTAGTGATTTTACCGGCTTAAAAACAGGAATGATGTTTAATTTCGTTACACTTGCATACATATTAAGCATTGGATTTTGGGCAAAACCCATTATTTCAAACAAAACAATCAGTTTAAAAAAGAAACAAGAATAACCATGTATTTACCAAATGATAATAAACTAATAGGAATAGACATTGGAGGAACAAAAATACAAGCAGGCTTGAT